>JAYVTJ010000833.1:0-5275 GCA_043774415.1 Fimbriiglobus sp.
TGAAGCAAATCGCACTCTCCGAAATCAAAGACGACCTCTCACGCTTTCTCCGCGAGGCGGCGTCCGAGCAGATTGTTATTATGGACAACCGGGTGCACCGCCCCCGGGAATGCCGGGGATGCCCGGAGCAACCGAAGGCCAATCGGGAGCGAAGTGGATCGGGTTACTCGGCAAATCGGCCAACAACGCGAACTTCTTCGCCGGTTCGGAATCGGGTCCGGGCGGTCCGAAGGGACCGGGGGGATCGCCGCCGATGGGTCCGATGGGACCCGGGCCGATGGGGCCGACTGGAACTCCCCCGGCCGCGGTGACGAAGACGAAGTATCCGACGGAATTCATCGTCTATATGATCTGGCGCGAACCGAACTCGACGGAAGTGGCCCCCGCGCCTCCGGCCCCCGCGAAGTGACCGCGGTCGCACCCCGATCTTCCACGCACGCTCACGGATCGATCCCATGAAAAGCGACGGCCTCAAAAAGCACCATTTCTGGCTTCTGCTCGGCGCCGTGCCCCTGCTCGTCGGCCTGCTGCTGATCCTCATCCTGTTCGGTCCGTCCGCGGCCATCGCCGAGCAGGAGGCGAAGTACAAGGCGAGCGAGGGCGCCATCGGGGGCGCGAAGGCTCAAGGGGTCGGAATGCTCGCGGAACTCGCGGCGCAGAAAGAGACGCTCGAACTCCGGCGCACGCAGCTCTGGGGGGTCAACTACGAGCGCCAGAAGGCGGCCGGGGTCTTCGCGTGGCCCAGCCCCTTCGCCGATCCCGCCCGCGGCGACCCGTTCCTCAAAACCCTCGAGAAGCGCGATCTCCGCTTCGGCGCGCAGAAAGTCGATGCTCCGGATGCCGCCAAAGATCCCGATTCGGAATACGTCGTCCTCAACGACGAGATGGCCAAGTTCACGGCCTCTTCGAACTACTTCGAATCCTATGCCCTCCTCTCGAAGTCGGTCCTCCCCACCCGCTTCGACGGGACGGGCTGGCAATCCGTGCTGCGCCACGTCACCGACTGGGGCACGGGCCGGCCCGAATCGAACGCGTTCTGGCTCGCCCTCGAAGACTTCTGGATCCAGCGCGCGCTCCTGAAACCGATCGCGGAGGTGAACGACGGCGCGAAGAAATTCGAACTCGTCAAGTCCGCTCCGGGGACGCCGGACGCGCCGCTGAAGCGCACCTTCCGAAATCGCACTTGGGAGATCGACATCGAGTTGGACAACCGCGTGCTCAAGTCCAAGCTCAAGAACCGCACCGACCGCCTCCAGATGCTCGGGGCCAACAAGACCATGCGGCTGAAGGTCTGGCTCGACGATCCCAAACTCTCCACGTCGCAGCCCTTCGAGTACCGCATCGGCGGCGAACTCGTGAAAGGCTCCGGCGAATTGACCCCGAAGGTCGTCCCGGAGATCCACAAGATCCCGGCCGGCGCCGACGGCGCCGCGATCTACCAGGTGGAACAGATCCTCGACGAAATCACCGTGCCCGTGCGCCTCATCCGCCGGATCGAACTCGGCTTCCGCGATTCGAAGCGCGCTTCGGCGGAACTCAAGCAGCCGAGCTTCTTCCCCGAAGATGCCGCGCCCGCCGATCCGGCTGTCGGTGCCCCGCCCGGAGCTATGGCTCCCCCGATGCCCCGTTCTCCGGGACCGATGGGACCGATGGGCTCGGGAGGCCCGGGCGGCGATGCCACCGCTGCGGTGGGCGCCAAGACCGGCTCCGCCGATCAGGTCCTGATCGCCAACAAAAAGCGCTACCTTGAGCGCACCGAGCAGGTCCGCCGGATGCCGGTGGGGATCGACCTCGTCGTCGATCAGGCCTACGTCAACGACGTGCTCATCGCGTTCGGCAATTCGCCCCTCCGCTTCCAAGTCACGCAGTCCCAGTGGCAGCGCTTCCGCGATCCCCTCTCCATGTCGAGTTCAGGCGGTGGCGCTGGCGGAGGAGACTCCGGCGGAGAACCCGACGGCCGCGGGCCGATGGCGCCGCCGATGTTCGGTGTCCCCCCCGGCGGTGGCCCCGGTGCACCGGCCGGCGCGGTCGCGAGTTCGCAGGTCACGGCCGGCCTCGTCGAACTGGCGGTCTACGGGATCGTCTCGATCTACGAAAAGGTCAAGGTGAAGCCGGTCGAACCGGGCAAAGCGGCGGATGCGAAACCCGAGCCGAAGCCGGAACCGATGAACGATCCGAAACCGGAACCGAAACCCGGCGCGCCGATGATTCCGCCGATGCCGCCAACGGCACCGCAGAAGTGAGTGTTAGAATAGCGGCACGATCGATCGGACTGCCAGAACTCAATCCCGCGCCGGAGCGGTAACACCCCGGAGGAACGTCGCCATGGCCGCCAAAGCCGGATTCAAAGATCTGCTCCTGCACAAGGGCGAAAAGCTCGCGCTGTTCGGAGCTGTCGGCCTGCTCGGACTGTTCGTCCTCTGGGGCGTCGTCACCGCCGCCGGGGCCGACAATCCGACCAAGCTGGTCGGGGATCTGGACTCGAGGACCAAAGGAGTCGAGACGAAGATCAAGAGCGAAGACTCGAAGCCCGAAGGGCTCCCCGATTGGGCCAAGCCGTCCGACAAGAAGACCGACTTCCCCTACGTGGCATCCGACGGTTTCGCCCACCGCGTGAAGGTGTTCGAGCCGATCGATGTGCCGAGCCTCCGCCGCGATCAGCCCCGCGTGCTGACGCCCATCGAATCGCAGATCAACTTTTACGCAGCATCGTACAAGGCGTACGATCGCATCTTCGCCGAGAAGGACGGCGAACTCACCGTCGAAGTGGGCCTTCTCACCACCGCCAAAGAGAACTCGGTCGATAAGGAAGCGCTCAAGAAGAGCCTCACCAACATCAACAAACCGACGGGGCCGAAGTCTCCGAAGCGTCCGATCATCGTTCGCCCGCCGGTCGGCCCCGGCGGCCCTCCCGGCCCCGGCGGCCCTCCCGGCCCTGGTGGCCCTCCGGGTTCCGGCACGCCGCCTCCCGGACCCGGATATCCCGGGATGAGGCCTCCGATGCCCGGTGTCGCCGGCGGCACGGGCGGCAACCGCTCCGAAACCAAAGTGATCTACAAGTCGATCGAAGACGCGATCAAGCTCGGCCTGCCCCCCGCTGTCGCCGTCTATCCCATCCGCATGGCCGTGATTCAGATGTCGTTCCCGCTGGAAGCGCAGCTCCAGGAGATCAAGCAAGCGCTCCGCCTCCGCACCCTCTGGGAAGCGCGGCAAGAATCGAGTCCCGCAACCATCGCCGCGCGGTCGGGCACACCTGTCGGACCCGGCGGCGCTCCGGTTCCACCCGGGCCGGTCGGTCCTCCTCCGATGGGTTCCGGAGTCGGCTCCGGAGGCGCCGCGGCGCTGGCCGCCATCGATGCCGATGTCTCTCCGGCGTTCCTCGGCCTCGTCGTCGAACGGATGATCGTCCCGCCGGAAGGCATCCCCGCCGACATTTCGAAGGAGAAGTACGAGAGCCTCTGGGAAACTTACGATCACCAGGAGCGATTCTTCAACCGGTTCACGCGCTACGATGCACCGTTCGTCAAAGAAGAAGGGTACAAGCCCTACTTCCTCCGTCCGGAGCAGGGCGTCTCGGCCCCGCTGCCCGTGCTCGCCGACGGTTTCGCCCTCAACTATCCGCCCGATACGACCCTCGGCACTATCTACTCCAACTACAAGAAACTAGAAGATACCAAAGCCCAGAAGAAGACGGCGGACGATGCCAAGGCCCGCTTCGTGCGCGGCTCGACCAACCCGTACGCCCCGGCCCCGGCGGCGGGCGGCTACAACGGCAGCTTCGGCGACGACGGCGCCCGCCCCGGCATGCCGGGCTCGGGCGGCTTCCGGCCGCCGCCGGGCTACGGTTCGTCGGGCGGCTCCGTCCCGATGGGGCCCGGCCCCGGAGGCGAAACGCCAGTCGGCACCGGCACCCAAGCCGACCAGAACAAGCTCGATGTCGATCACCTGCTCATGCGCTTCATCGATGTCGACATCGTCCCCGGCAACACCTACCAGTACCGAGTCAAAGTGCTCATGAAGAGCCCGAACTTCCGCAACAAGGAGAACGTCGCCGATCCGAGCATCGCCGACGCCGAAATCCTCGAGAGCGCCTGGTACGAACTGCCGCAGCGGCTCACCGTCCCGGACGAATCGTTCCTCTACGCGTACTCCGCGAAGAAGTACGACGAGGCGATCACCAAGATCTACGAAGCCAGCGGCAAGGCCGACCCGATCCGCAAGGTCGCCGAACTGCAGGATGTGAAGGACGGCAAGCGGGCCATCGTCCAGATGCAGCAGTGGATCGACCGCCTCCTCATCGGCGGCAAGCAGGAGCCGATCGGCGGGTGGATCCAGGCCGAAATGCCCGTGGCCGTAGGCGATTTCGTCGGCAAGCGGGTGCCGGTCGAACTCCCGCTCTGGCGCTCCGCCGCCCTCAATTACGTCCTTCCGAACGGCGATACGACCAAGCCGATCTATCCGAACTGGCCCAAGGATACCAACGGCGCCAAGTACCAGCTTCCGAAGATGCGCGTCCTCGACTTCCGCACGAAGAGCGTCCTCGTCGATTTCGAAGGGGGCCACACCAACACGAAGGTCGGCACCGTCACCCTCGGCGACGAATCGACCTCCGAACTGCTGATCGTCCGCGAGGACGGGAAGATCGAAGTCCGCAGCGAGGCCCGCGATCTGGTCGAAAACGTTTTGCCGACGCCCCCGACACCCCGCGCCCAGCGCGATCTGGCGTGGAAGGCTTGGCTCGAACGCATCCGCAAAATCGACGACACCGAATCGCCCGGCACTGGCATGGGCCCCGTCGGCCCCGGTCGGCCCGGCGGCGATCGCTAATCGCGCTCCGCTCCGCAGTAATCGGCACGGGGGATTCGTCCCCCGTGCTTTTCTTTTTGGATCTCCGCGATGGCACCGACCTTCGTCGATACCCACTGCCACCTGGACGACGCGAAGTTCCGCGACGACCTCCCCGCCGTACTCGCCCGAGCCGCCGGCGCCGGCGTGACCCGCGCCATCTGCATCGGCATCGACCGCGCCACGAGCGCGGCCGCGCTCGACCTCGCCCGCTCGCATCCGATGCTCTCCGCCGTCGTCGGCATTCAGCCCAATCACGTCGCGGAGGCCGAACCGGGCGATTGGGACAGCATCGTCGCGATGGCGTCCCACCCCGAAGTCGTCGGCATCGGCGAATCGGGATTGGATCGCTATTGGGATCGGGCGCCGTTCCCGATGCAGGAGGATCACTTCGCCCGGCACCTCGAACTCGCCCGGACACTCGGCAAGC
>JAYVTJ010000834.1:0-2478 GCA_043774415.1 Fimbriiglobus sp.
AAGGGTTCCCAATTCCTCCGCCCCGGAGGGGCCCGGCGTCGCGTGTGGAACTCCGCCGGCCCCTCCGGGGCGGAACCCCATTGTCTCGGACCCAGGGCTTCCGCCTTGGGCTAGGGAAGTCGGCCCCGCTGGGGCGAAGAACGGACACGTGGCGTCCAATCTCTCGCCGTCAGAAATAAGCGGCATCACAAAACTACCGTCTTCAATTTGTTCTTCGCGCTCGCGGCGACTTTCGACTTCGGAGAACTCTTCACCAGATGCTTCAGCACGGCGGCACCGAACGCCTTCTCGGCTCCGAACTGCTCCGTGAAGTGGAAGCCCAAATAGAAGAGATCCTCCGGTTCGAGCCACTTCGCCTTCTCGACCTGTGCCTCAACTTCGGCAGCGTCCTGCGCGATGCAGTTGGAGAAGTGCCGCAGGCATGTATCGTTGGCGCGGGAATCGTGGCTCACATCGTGGCTCGACACCTTCAACCCGCACATCGCCAGTTCGAGGCGGATGGGGAAGCCGATGGCGGGATCGCGCGCCAGCCACTTCAGGTAGAGCACGGCCGCGGGGTAGGCCTTCTTCTTCCGCTTCGCCACGGCCTTCTCGAAGAGGTCGTCGCGCAGCGCGGCGGGGTCGGCCTCCTTGAGCAGGAACAGCAGCGGATCGCCCCGGTGGCTCTCGGCTTCGATCTCCTGGCTGAGGTGGGCGACGATCTCGCTCCGGATCGCGGATGTCAGCGTCTTCGCGAACGGCGCAACGATGCGCGCGAGCCGCCAGAGGTCTTCCATCGACTCGGCGGCGAGCAGCGCGGTCACGAGCGCTTTGCGGCCGTGATCGAGCGTCCCGAGGCGGGCTTGGGCCATTTCTTGCAGCGCGCGGTCGGGGTGCTTCAATTGTTCGATCAACCCCTCGGCCACTTCCGCCGTGTCGCGGTCACCGACCTTCTCGATGCCGAGCCGCCGTGCGGCCATATCCGGGGCGTGCAGCAAGCCGACCCATTCCGCGAGCTGCTTGTCCGAGACTTTCATCCGGCCGAGCAGGGCGAGCGCGGGGGCGGCGATGGCGAAGTTCGTTTCGGTCGCGCAGGCGAAGAGCCGGCGCCACTGCTCCTTCGTCGGGTTGTCGAGCCAACCGCCGACGGCCTGGAGCGCCTGCGCCCGGAGTTCGACGGGGAACGGCGGCTGCGTCCGCGCCCAGAGTACCTCGGCCGTGTTCGGATCGTTCAGCGACGACAGCACGCGGACGACGGTGAACTCCGCGGGAGCGAGGAGCTTGGCCTTCTTGTTCGTCGCCGCGGCGACGAGCGCATCGGCGAGCGCCTTCTTCTGCGCTTCGGTCATCGTCGGGATGCGGCCGATGAGCGCATTCGCCGCGGCCCCGGCCACCTGCTGATCCTTATCCGTGAGCACGGCGATGGCTGCATCGGGATTCGTCGCGACCGCTCCCGTGAGCGCCGCGGCCACCGTCTTGCGCACGCCGGGCGGAACGCTGTGCAGAATCCCCTGCAAACCCTTCACCCCTTCGGAACCGAGCACTGCTGCTGCCTCGGCTGCGAGGGTCGCTTCGGTTCCGCCGTGCTTGATCCGGGCGAGCAGCGTCGGCAGGCTCTTCGTCTGCTTCAGCTTGCCGGAGGCGACGATGGCCGCCTCGCGGACGATGCCGTCCGGGTCGTCGAGCTTCGCCGCCATCGCCGCGAGGATCTCGGCATCCTTCAGCCCGAGTTCCGCGAGGACGTGCAGCGCCGAAGCGCGCAGTTCGGGCGCTTGGTCGTCGCCGAGCAGCCGGACGATCTTCTTGACGGGGATATCCATCGGCACGACCCAACCCGCGTTTCGAAGGGCATTTCGGTTCAAGATAGAACTTGGCGCCGCCGAAACGCAGGCGACCCACTACAATTCTCGTTCGGCCACGCTCCACCCCCGAACACGAAGGAACCCAACTATGGGCATCCAGCACAAATCGAAGTCGCTGCGGAACGCGAACAAGAAGCGCGTCCGCGCCCGCAAGCACAAGAACCGCAGCCTGAAGAAGGGGAAAAAGGGCGTTGCGTGAGGATCGACCGATGTACGGCGTCCCGGCGGATTTGGATCTCACGTTCCTTCACGGTGCGGAGTTGATCCAAGTCCGCCTCGGTCTTTACCAAGTGCAGTTCCAATTCCATCCCATCGGATCCATATCTGTCGAAGGCGAGCGGGAACTCCGAGATGCCGCCGATGTGCGCATCGACGGATTCCACGGAGGAGCCGAGCGCCCGCCATATCAACTCCACCGTCTCCTCGGACGACGAGTGAGCGCGACCGAGGTTTCGGCGCCCTCGTGGTTTTCGCTCCGTTTCGAGAGCGGTGATTTGCTGCGTGTGTTCGACGACAATCACGAACAAGAATCGTTCCAAATCGAACCGGGTGGAATCATCGCCTGACCGAACGCATGTCCGATTCTTGATCCCGGAGGGATCGCAGAGATTAGCCGGTGGTCGAAGACCACCGGAGC
>JAYVTJ010000835.1:0-2835 GCA_043774415.1 Fimbriiglobus sp.
AGTCGGACGCCGCGTGTTATAGACCACTCCTACGAAGCTCGAGATCGGAAAAGGAATTAGCGAAGGGAAAAGGGCGCACCAGTGGGATCAGACCCTGCGTAAGTCCGAAGTTCGTCGAACGGTTGAGCCCAGTTCCCGTTGAAATACGTCGCGTTCGTCAGCACGAGGCGAATTCCTCTGCCGAATGATTGACGAAAGAGTTCCGGAATCTTATCTCGCGTCTCATGCTTGGCCCATCTATTAATCGTCCGCCGCGAACCTTCCGAATCTCCTAAGAAATCCAATTCTCGCAACCCTGCCCCGTAATTCAGTCCAGTTGTGTTCAGGAACTCCTTATGAAAGCCCAATCCCTTCTGCCCCCAGAGCGCGTTGGCGACGTGGAACTCCGGCTTGTCCTTGCCGCCGTCGCTCTTGAGCTTGCGGGCGAGTTCGGCGTGGGCCGGGTGGACGCGGTCGCCGAGCTTTTCGATGCCGAGCACCTTCGCCATCTGCGCGGCCGTTTCGCCCCGCGCTCCGGCGTAGGTCATCGACAGCGCCGCGTGGATGCTGTACGGGGAGAAGAAGATGTTCCCCGTCTCCTTCTCGGCGATCTTCTTGTAGAGATCGATGGCGAACTGGTTGTTGGCCTCGACGAGCGCCTTCAAATCTTCCGGCGGCACGGCGACGGTCGGCGCGGCCTCGTCCGCAATCGCGGGAGTCGTGGCCACGGCGGGTGTCTCCGGCGCGGGCTGACAACCCAGCGTCACCACGAGGCCGATCAGCGCGGCGAGGGCCGGCATCGATGCGAGTGATCGCGACATGGGAAATCTCCCCGGCCCGTGGAAGCGGAAATGCGGCCCCCGCACAACAGACGCTATGGTGGCGCGCGGAGTTTCCGAAAGCGAGCACAGTTGGGAAAGAACTTCCGCGGCGTCGATTCCGATGATTCCGACCGGATCGGTTTGATTCCGACGGAGGGGGTGGCGAAGGCGGTCGGAATCGGAATTGAAAAGGGGAAGTGCACGATCCGAATGCGGATCGAGTTCCGGCCGTTCCGAAACTCGATCCAGTTGCTAACAAGATCTCTCACTTCACCGTGAGCAGCTTATCTTCCTTCGGGAAGGTCTCAATCGTCAGCCCCTTGAAATGGATTTCTTGTTTGACGCTATTGCTGTGCAGTTGCAATCCGATTGGCGCTTCCTTGATCGTCTCGGGTTTCGGATCGCGCCAATCGACCACGGCCGTGCCGTTGACCGCCACCCGCACCCGGTTGCCCTGCGCCAGGATTTCGATCTCGTTCCAGTCGTGCTGCTTGCCGACCTTCTTCGCGGGGGTGCCGTCCGGCGGCAGGCCGTTGCGGCCGAAGAGGTCGTACATTCCGTAGCCCGAGGGGAACATCACGAGGTGCCCGGCATATGTATGCTTCGTGCGGTCCTTCTCGGGGTCCTTACTCACGTCCGGCTTCACGATGCCCCAGAACGCCACGCCCGAATGCATCTCCGATTCCACGAGCTTGCTGCTGAACGTCAGCCGGAAGTCGGTGTACTTGTCCTTCGTCAGCAGGTAAGTGCTGAACGTCAGCGGCTTCGCGTTCTTCGCGATGATGACGCCGTCATTCACGCTCCAGAGGTCTTCGTAGCCCTCCCAGCCGGCGAGGGTCTTGCCATCGAACAGTTGAATCGTCTTCGATTCGCCTTTGAGCGGAGCGACCACGGGGGTCTCCTTCTTCGGTTCGGCGGGTTTCTTGTCTTCGGCGAAGGCGAGGCCGCAGACGCCGACGGCGAGGAGCGAGGCGAACAGACGCATGGGGTTCTTCCGATACGGGGAGAGGTTGACCGAGGCAGGAAGGGATCGTACCAGAACGGCGCGCGGAGTCAAAAGGGTAAGCCGTCGTCGGCCGAAGCGTTCAGCGCATCGGGGAAGTAGTCGATGAGATCGGACGCGATCAGCGACGGCTCGCCGATGCGCTCCGCGACGAGATCGCCGGCCCGACCGTGGACCCAAACCCCGAGTACGGCCGCGTCGAACGGCTCCATCTTCTGCGCGATCAGCGCGGCGATCAGACCCGTCAGCACATCGCCGCAGCCGCCGGTGGCCATACCGGGGTTGCCCGTAGCATTCGTGTAAATCCGCTCGCCGTCCGTGACGACCGTGCCCGATCCCTTCAGCACGAGCACGACGCCGAACCGCTTCGCGAATGCGACCGCTTGCTCACTCCGCTGCTCCGTCGTCCCTGGTGCGGGTTGACCCGTCAGCCGGGCGAACTCGCCGCGATGGGGCGTCAGTACGAGCGCCCCCTTGCGACCTTCGAACTCGCCGCCGAACGGCGCGAATGCATTCAGCGCATCGGCATCGAGGACCGCCGGTGTTCCCGGCAACCCCATCATCAGTTCCCGGATCATGGCGATGGCCCCCGGCGATTGACCGAGACCGGGACCGATGGCGAACGCGGTGGCCGAGCGTCCGACTTCGACGAGGTCGGCGCCGGCCCCTTCCGAGAACGAACCGTCCGCGAGCTGGCGGATGCCGTGGGTCATGTAGCACGGATTGCCCGCCGCGACGACCGGTTCGACGGCCATCGCTGTCGCGACCTGCACGAGACCGGCGCCGCCGCGGAGGGCGGCGCGTCCGCAGAGGATGGCCGCGCCGGACATCCCCCGGCTGCCGGCCACGACGAGGACGCGGCCGTACGTCCCCTTGTGGCCGTCGCGGGCGCGCTGCGGCAGCTGCGGAATCTCGGTGACGGGCATCGCGGTCATGCGGCGGACTCCCTCGGTTCCCCTCAGGATAGCAGGTGGTCGGGGGGCAGGAGTCTGTCCGACACTTTCCCCCCACCCAGCGCCGGACAGAGATGCA
>JAYVTJ010000836.1:0-2587 GCA_043774415.1 Fimbriiglobus sp.
AAGACTCGACCCACCCTACTTCGTTCGCAGCCTACTTCGCTCACTTCACTTCTTCGTTCCAGATCGAAATGCCGAAGCCGTTGAGGTCGATGTCTTCGCCCTTTTCGGGTTCGCCCGGGCCGCTGCGGTCGAGGGAGAGCCGCGGGTAGAGCCAAATGACCGAGCGCTCGCCGTTCATGTCGTAGCCGTTGGAGTCGGTGTCGGCTTCGAGGAGCCAGCGCCAGCTCCGCTTTTCGGTGCCGCTGTCGGTCGCCTCCTCCTGCCAGCCCTTCAGCACGCGGGCCAGCGCTTGCACGGTCTGCTTGCACGCCTTGGCATCGCCGATGTGGAGTTGCAATTCGTCCGGGGCCGGTTCGCTCTCCACATCCGGAATGCCCTTCACGGCGTCGAAGAGCCGGTGCTCGAGCTGCGAGCAGCGCCAGGGCGACCAGAGGTGACAGGTGACGCCTTGGGCCTCGAAGAGCAAACCGTACAGATCGACGCGCATAGCCGACTCCTGACCCGCCCCACGAAAACTCGACACCGCAGGTTCAGAGTAGTCGGAGCGGGGCGAAGGTCAGCGCGGCTTTTTCGGCAAGCGCGAAGCGACGTGCTTCTTCAGCCGGTTTTCGAAGTGGGCCGGAGCGACCGAATCGGTTGCCGCGATGCGCGGCGCATCGGCGCCTAGGAGTCGCTCGGCGATGCGGTTGTGCAACTGCGGCACCTCCACGGCGACGGGTTGTTCACCCGCTTTCTTTTCGTGAATCTCGGCGCGGTCGATCAAAACCGAACGCGGTGCGACGATGCCGATTTTCACGCGGCCGGAAACGATGTCGACGATCGAGATGCGGATGTGGCCTTCGATGACGATCTCTTCGCCGATCTTGCGGGTGAGGACGAGCATGGTTGGATCCTTCCAAGTGTGATTTGCAATGCCAGACCCGCTTGCTACGAGCCGGGTCGAATTCGGCAACCCATCATATCGCACGGATTGCCTCTGCACAAAAAATACGCCGCAGAATCGGAAATCTTTCACCCGGCATCCGATTCTGTCGATTGAGACGGTGATACCGGCACTCTTGCGGACTTCGCACCGGCTTGGAGACTTCGGGAATGTGGAAAGTGCTCGCCTCCATCGCCATCGGCGCTTGGATTGCCTCATCGATTCGCGCAGCCGAACCCCCCGCTGCGGTGCAAGAGCAACCGGCGAAGTGGTTTGCGGCGAAGCCGGGGGATAATCCGTATGCGGATCCCTTCTTCGCCGCACCCGGCGAGAGCAATGGGATCGATCCCGTAAAACCGGGATCCGGACCGGCCCCGTGCGACACGATGCTGCCGCGTTGCACTCCGTTCCGCGCCGAGAGGATTTGGTTCGCCGCCGATTTTTACCACGCGGTCAGTCAGGGGACACTCGTACCGCCGCTCGTGACCACCGCTCCGAATGGCACCGTCCTCGGCACGGCGGGAGCGCTCGGGCAACCGACGACCTCGCTCCTCTACGGCGGTCGCCGCGAACTCGGCGACTCCCGGCCGGGCCTCCGAGCGACGGCCGGCCTTTGGCTGACGGAAGATTCTCGGTTCGGCGTCGATGGCACCGTCCTGTACGTCGGCAATGCCTCGTCGTCGTTCGCGCGGGCCACCGATGCCAACGGGGCGATCCTCGCTCAGCCGGTGACGTTCGGACTGACGGGCACACCACTCGCCGTGCCGGTCGGGTTCCTCGGCGCGGGGTCGATCTCGGCCCATGCGTCCCGCGCGATCATCGGGGGCGACGCCAACTTCCGCTACGGACTCTCGACCTCCGAGCGCGGCCGACTCGACCTGCTCGTCGGCTACCGCTACCTCCGACTCAGCGACAGCATCGATGTCGCCTCGCTCCACACGGTGACGGGATTCCCCCAGCTCGACACAGCTTTGTCGGACAGTTTCAGCACACTCAACCAATTCCATGGCGGGCAGATCGGCCTCGGCGGTACTCATCGGCTCTTCGACCGGCTGACGCTGACGACCAAAGGTACCGTGGCCATCGGCGTGAATATCTCGGACGTCACGATCTCGGGGCAGACGTACACCGTGGCCGGGGCGAGCAACGGTGGCCTGCTGACGGGGAGCAACAACATCGGGACATTCCGCGACAATTATTTCGCGGTGGTACCCGAAGGGACGCTGAAACTCGGTTGGGACTTCACCGACCGGTTCCGCATCAACGCCGGCTACTCGTTCCTCTATTGGACGAAGGTTCGCCGCGCGGCCGATCAAATCGACACGACCATTCAAGCGGGGAGTCGCCCGGCATTCCGAAACTACGACACGGACTACTGGGTCCAAGGGTGGACCGTCGGCCTGGACCTGCGCTGGTAATCCCCGATCACCCGGCCCATTTCGCCAGCGTATGGCGGGCGGCCCGATTCGCGCGCGATTCGCCGCGGGCTTTCAACTGCAGAGGCTTCACCGCAGCGGAGGTCTCCTTCGCTGGGAACGCCCCGAGCGACTGAATCGCGGCGACTTGGACATCGTCGTCCCGATCTTGCAGAAGTTCGATCAGCCTGGGCAAGGCCACCGCCGCATTGCGGTTGAAACGGCCCAACGCTTCGGCGGCCGATTGACG
>JAYVTJ010000837.1:0-2983 GCA_043774415.1 Fimbriiglobus sp.
CGCCGATGTGCTGCACGCGCGCTTCGCCGATCCATCCGGCGGCTTCTTCTACACGGCCGACGACCACGAAGCGCTGATCGCCCGCACGAAGGATTTGCAGGATGGCTCCGTGCCGAGCGGCAACGCGATGGCCGCGATTGCGCTCTTGCGATTGAGCAGACTGACGGGCCGAACGGTGGACGCGGCAAAGGCCGAGGAGACGCTGAAGTCCTACCGGACCCTGATGGCCGACACGCCGATGGGCGCCGGGCAGATGCTCGTGGCGCTCGATTTCTGGCTCGGGCCCGTGGACGAGATCGCCGTGATCGGCGCCGCGGACTCACCGGCTGTGCGCGAGGCGCTCGCGCTGCTGCGCGGGCAGTTCCGCCCGAATCGGGTGATCGCCTTCCACGATCCCGCGACCGGGCCGTCGGATGTGAAACTGTTGGAGGGGAAAGAATCGCTCGGGGATGTGACGGTCTACGTCTGCCGGGACTTCGCTTGCCGGGCGCCGCTGATCGGAGTGGACGCAGTGCGGGAAGCGTTCTGGAGGTCACGCTCTGCGTGACGGGCCGTCTCGCAGAGCGTGACCTGCAAGAACGTGGAATCGACGAACGCCCCCGCTTCCCCTCCGCCCGTACAATCTCCCCATGCATGCGATTCTCATCGCCGGGTTGGCGCTCGCCGGACTGCCGGTGCTGCTGCACCTCATCATGAAGCAGCAGCCGAAGAAGCTCGTCTTCCCGGCCCTGCGCTTCCTGATGCAGAAGCAGAAGACCAACCAGCGCAAGATGCGGCTGCGCCACTTCCTGCTCCTCGCCCTGCGCGTGCTCCTCATCGCCCTCTTCGCCCTCGCCCTCTTCCAGCCCAAAATCGGCGAGAAGTACAAGGCTCCGCTCGTCGGCGAGTTCACCCTCTTCGGCGGCGGTTCCTTCTTCTCGGCCCTCGGCGAGCAACCCGTCGCGGCCGTGCTCATCATCGACACCAGCCCGAGCATGGGCTACAAGGTGCAGGGCGTCTCACGGTTCGACGAGGCCAAGCGCCGCGCCCACGAGTTCCTCGACGACCTCCCGCCCGGCTCCCGCGTCGCGGTGCTCGACCCGAACGAACCGCTCGCGAACTTCGCCGACAACGTCCCCGACGCGCACAAAAAGATCGACGCCATCCCCGCGCCGACCGGCTATGCGCCGCCGATCACGGATGCCCTCGCCAGCGCCTACGATGCATTGAAAGATGCCGATAAGGATCGCGATGATGCCGATCCGCTGCCGCGCGTCGTGGTCGTGTTCGGGGATCGCACAAGCGCCAGTTGGGATCCGGCCCGCACCGAGAGTTTGGCGAAGCTCCGCGATTCGGCATCGCCACCGAACAGTGCAAAGGTCGCGCATCTGTTCGTGGATGTGGGGATCGACAAGCCGACAAACGTCGGCATTTTGAACGTGACGATGAAGCCGCAGTTGCTCTCCGGTTCGGCCCCGGCGGTGCTGAACGTGACGGTCCGCGCCGATGGCGCCGATGTGCCGAGCGCGAAGGTCGAAGCCAGTCTCGACGACGGGGCGAAGGTCGATGCGAAGGAAGTCGCGCTCGCGGCCGGGTCGCCGCAGGGGGTGCAGTTCACCTTCGCAGGATTGGCGCCGGGCTATCACACCGTCGTCTTCAAACTGCGGGACGACAACCTCGCCTTCGACAACGAGCGCAGCTTCACCTTCGCCGTCGCCGAGAAGCGCAAGATCCTCACGATCAGCGACGACCCGGTCGACTCAGCCTTCTGGCGCTTGGCCCACAGGACGCGTGGCGAGTTCGAGTGCATCGTGGTGACCCCGGACGAAGCCAAGGACTTCGGCAGCTACGAAGCGGTCTGTCTGCTCAACGTCGCGGAGCCGGCGAAGCTGCAAGCGGCGCTGCACACCTACGTCGAAGCCGGGGGGAAGTTGCTCATCGCGCCGGGCATGGACGGGCGCGGGTACGCCAGCTTTGACTTGATGCCGGTAAAGAAGCTCGAGCGCATACGCAACTGGTCGCTCGATGACCCGAAGCGTCCCGGCGGCGTGAGCTGGAAGATCGATTCCGACGACGACCTCAAGCACAAGCTGATGGAACCCTTCCTCGACTGGAAGAAACGCGGCAACGTCGATGTGGTCCGCAACCCGCGCAAGGCGTGGCGCGTCTGGGAACTCACCGACCTCGGCCCCAACGCGCAGGTCGTCGTCTACTACGACGACGGCGAAGACGAAAAGGCGAAGCGCCTCCCGGCCATCGTGGAGGGGAGCGTCGGGCAGGGGAAGGTGCTGCTGCTGAGCACGCGCATCGACCCTCAGGCCGAGGACGACCAAACGCAGACGTGGAACGACTACTGGAAGACGACCGGCTCCTCGTGGGCCACGGTCTTCCCGAACCTGCTCATCCGCTACCTCGCGGGCAGTCCGGATGATGCCGAGTTCAATTTGCTCACGGGGCCGGACGTGATCCTCAAAGTGCCGACTCAGCTCAATGGCAAACCGGTGCAGTGGCAGTTCTCGGGGCCGGGCGTCTCGGGGCAGGACGCGAACCCGAAGGAAGTGGAAGCGCCGAAGGAGGGGGAGAAGCCGGCCGCGCCGTCGGCGGTGCAACTGCGCGGGGGGCAGTTCCGGATCGGCCCGCCGCTGAGCCTCAACGCCGGCGAGTTCCGGCTGAAGGCGAAAGACAACGCGTACGAGCAGCGCATCGGGCTGGCCGTGTCGAAGGACGAGAGCACGCTGGAGAAGGTGCCGGAGGCGGCGATCGAAGCGCTCTTCGGGCCGAAGGCGGTGATCGCCAACGACAAAGAACTGAAGCTCCGCGACATCGTGACGACGAAGTTCGACCAGCCGATCCCCCTCTTCGGCGTGCTGCTGGCGCTGCTACTGCTGGCGTTCGCCGCCGAGGGGGTCATCTCGAAGATCTTCTACCGCACCCGCCGGTGAAGGCCGATCCTTCGTAGCGGAAGTCGCCAGACTTCCGGCTTTTGCGAAGTCGGAAGTCTGGC
>JAYVTJ010000838.1:0-7739 GCA_043774415.1 Fimbriiglobus sp.
CCCCACAAATACTGACGGCGGGTCTCGAAGACTCGACCGCGCCCTACGGAGGAATGTCGCGATGCGAATGGTAGCGATGGTACTTGCTGTGACCGTGGGCTCTGAATTCTCAACTGCGGCCGAACCGACGAAGCTGACGGTGCGCGTCACCGGGATGTTCTCCCCGGATCGGGAGAAAGATCTGCGCGCAGTCTTCGCCGAGTGGCCCGAGGTGAAGATCGCCGACATCATTTACGACCGCGCCGAAGTCGCGCTGAGCTTCGATTCCGAGAAGCTGTTCCCGAAGGCCAAGCCGGCCGATGTCCTCGCCCGGTTGGACGACAAAGTGCGGAACCTTTCGAATCACACCTTCGGAGTAAAGGCGGTTTCGACCGTGCCGAAGGAGAAGCTCAAGCGGATCGAGATCCCGGTCGCCGGGCTCGATTGCAAAGCCTGCTGCCTCGCGGCCTACGAGATCGTCGCCAAGATCGAAGGCGTCGAACAGGCGACGGCCAGCTTCAAAATCGGACTCATCACGGCGCTGATCGACCCGGACAAAACAGACAAGGCGAAGCTCGAAGCCGCTCTCAAACAGCGCGGCGTCCCCCTCAAATGACCCGGATGGCCTGACGATGCAAAAGCTCTCCGGACAACCTCGAACGCAGGGCGGCGGCCCGACACGCCGGACCTTCCTGCGCGTCGGCGGCCTCGGCTTCGCCGGGCTCACGCTCGCCGACCTCTACCCGAACGAGGCGATTGCCGCGCCGGCGAAGGGGCCGAAGTCGGTCATCTGGATCGTCCTCAGCGGCGGGTTGAGCCACCTCGACAGCTTCGATCCGAAGCCCGACGCCCCGAAGGAAATCCGCGGCGCATTCGGCACGATCGCCAGCAAGATGCCCGGCATCCGCGTGACCGACCTCCTGCCGAAGCACGCCGCGATGCTCGATAAATTCGCCCTGATCCGCGGGCTGAAGTCGGTCGAGAACGACCACTTCCTCAGCGAGGTCTACAGCGGCCTGCCGCGCGGCGCCGGCAAGCGCCCGGCGTTCGGCTCCGTCGCCAGCAAGCACTTCGGCACCGGCAGCGCGATGCCGCCCTACGTCTGCCTGCGGCAGTCAACGACCGACGAATTCGAGTTCGAGAAGCCCTACTACGCGGGGTCGGACCACGCCCCATTTCGGCCCTACGGCGAAGCGCTGAACAACCTCGCCCCGGTGAAGTCGCCGGAGCGCATGGCCGACCGGAAGAAGCTGCTCGCCGGGTTCGACGACATGCGCCGGGATTTGGATCGCGGCGACGCCCTCGTCGGCATCGACCGCTTCCAGGCCAAGGCGTTCGACATGCTCTCGTCGCCGAAAGTGCGCGATGCATTCGATGTGTCGAAGGAGCCGGCGGGGACGCTCGAACGCTATGGCAAGGGCGGCAAATACACTCACCAGACGGCCGTGCAGTTGAAGTACGACTGGCCCGCCGAGGCGTTTGTGAAGGCGCGGCGGCTCGTCGAAGCGGGCGTTCGCGTCGTCACCCTGACACCCGGCGATTGGGATCACCACAGCGGAGCGCAGGCGCACATCTTCGATTCGTACAAGCTCTGCCTCCCGGCTCTCGATGCGAGCGTGACCGCGCTCGTGACCGACCTCGCCGAGCGCGGACTTTCTGACGACGTGCTCGTCGCGGTCGTGAGCGAATTCGGGCGGACGCCGAAGGTGGTCGATCCCGGCCCCGGCCGCGAGCACTGGGCCGACGCGGGTTGCATCCTCCTCTCGGGCGGCGGGGTGAAAGTCGGCCGAGTCGTCGGCGAAACCGACGGCCGCGGCGAGCGGGCGAAGTCGGGCGTCACCACGTTCCAAAGCCTGATGGCCACGGTCTACACCGTCCTCGGCATCGATCCCGCCGGGAGCCTCCCCGATTTCGGCGGTCGGCCGACGCACCTGCTCGACGATCCGCACCCGATCAAAGAATTGCACGCCTGAGCCTCAAACCACCGAGACCCGCCGATGCGCATCTCCCGCATTCTGGCCCCGACCTCCGTTGCCGCGCTCGCTTTGCTCTCCGTCGCCGCCGACTTCGCGGATGTGCGCCCCACAGCATTTCCCAAAGACGATCCGCGTACCAAAGAGTTCGCCAAGATGATGGACGCGGACGCCCGCGGGCGGATGCGCGCGGCGAACCTGCGCGAATCGAAGGCCTTCGCCGCGGTGACGACCGAAGAGCAGTGGGAGAAGCACCGCGACGTGCGCATCCGCAAGCTGCGGGAATCGCTCGGCAACTTCCCCGAAGTCCCGAAGGCGATGCGCATCGAAGTGACTCGCAAGTTCGAAGGCGATGGCTTCGCCATCCACAACCTCGTCTACGAGAGTCGCCCCGGTCTCTGGGTGACGGCCAACCTCTACATCCCGGCGAAACTGCCCGAGAAGATGCCGGGGATTCTGATCGCCCATTCGCACCACAACGGCAAGACGAACGGCGAACTCCAAGATATGGGCATGAGCTGGGCCCGCTCCGGCACGGCGGTGCTCATCCCCGATGCGCTCGGCTACGGCGAGCGACGCCAGCACGACTTCAACACCGCGAAGGACTTCGACAAGCCCTTCCGCACCGGCCGCCAGGATTACTTCTTCCGGTACAACTCGAACCTGCAACTCTCGTCCATCGGCGACAGCCTGATGGGCTGGATGGTCTGGGATCTCATGCGCGGCATCGACGTGCTGCTGAAGCAAAAGGGCATCGACAGGGATCGCATCATCTTGATGGGTGCGGTCGCCGGGGGCGGCGATCCGGCCGGCGTGACGGCGGCACTCGATACCCGCGTTGCTTGCGTCGTGCCGTTCAACTTCGGCGGCTGGCAGCCGGAATCGACGGCGCTCGAGAATCCCGATCGGGACTTCGCCTGGTTCGGGGACGGTTACTGGGAGAGCACGCGCGGCCTGCGCAGCGGCGCCCGCGATGGTTTCGCCCACTTCGACATCGTCGGCAGCGTCGCGCCGAGGAAGGTGATCTACGGTCACGAGTTCGCTTGGGACGCCAAGACCGATCCCGCGTGGCCCCGGCTGCAGAGGATCTTTTCCTTCTACAAGGCGGAGGATTCGCTTCGCGTCGCGCATGGCTCGGGCAGCGTGAAGGGCAAACCGCCCGAGAGTTCGCACTGCGACCACATCGGCGCGACCCACCGCAAGATGATCTACCCCGCGCTGAAGGAATGGTTCGGCATGCCGATCCCGGAGGAGTACAGCAAGCGCAGGCCGAGCGCCGATTTGCTCTGCTGGACCGACGACGCCCGCAAGGAACTGAAGCCGAAGAAGCTGCACGAAGTGATCGCCGAGACGAAGCCGCCGGCCGGAGATCAGTCCGAGGCGTCGTGGGGGAAGCGGCTCGGAGATATCGAACCGTTCGAGAAGCCGAAGTTGACTGAAGGCGAGTCGGACGAAGTACCCGGTGGCACACTCGCACGCTTCGTGCTCGGCACCGATCCGGGAATCTCGGTGCCGCTGTTCCTCATCGCGCCGACGCCGGCGAAGGGGAAAACTCCCGTCGTGGTGATGGTGGCCAGCGGAGGCAAAGCGGGCTACTTGAAAGAGCGGGGCAAAGAGATTTCCGCGCTGCTCGAAGCGGGAATCGCGGTCTGTCTGGTCGATGTCCGGGGCACGGGCGAGAGCCGGCCCGGTTCGTCCGCCGACCGGGGGAGCAACCGCACGTCGATCTCGCAGACGAATTTGATCCTGGGTCAACCGGTACTCGGTTCGCAGCTCCGCGATTTGCGCACGGCGATTGAGTGGCTGAGAACCGTGCCGGGTATCGATGCGAAGAAGATCGCGGTGTGGGGCGATTCCTTCGCAAAGGTGAATGCCGCCGATGTCAAAGTCAAAGTGCCGCTTGACCTCGATGGGCCGGCCGTGAGTGAACCGGGCGGGGCGCAGCTCGCGCTGCTGGCCGGCCTATTCGACGGACTCGCCGCGGTGTACGCCGGCGGCGGATTGGCCGAGGATGCATCGATCGCGAGCGGGCCATACTTGTACCTCCCGCACGATGCGGTCATCCCCGCGCGGGTGCAAATGCACGCATCCGTTCTCGCGCTGCTCACCGCAGCGCGCATCCCCGTCCGGTACTGCAACGCCGTCGATGCGCAGAACCGTGCCGTCGGCAAACGGATCGGGGAAAGCGCGGCGTGGGTGATCGCGGCGCTGCGCGCAAAGTGATGGAGCGGATTGCGATCCCCACTGGATGACGGATGCCTCGACGACAAAAGCCCCTCGCGAACGTTCGCGAGGGGCTTCGGATTGGAGGCGCCGGGAATCGAACCCGGCTCCAGCCGATTGTAAGCCACTAGCAAATCAAGATCTTACAGCTTCCGACGCGAGTCTGTCAGCAATATGGCAGCAATCCAGCGTCCATCCAAGTCCTCATCCGGCCACAATTGTCGTCGAATCTGCCGAGACCGGTGATTCCAAGGTACTCATCGCAGAGCACACCAGCCTACCCCGCGCGGTTCACCCGGCGCTGGTCACATCACCACGCCAAGCCCCTCTTCCGCATGTTCCGGATGAGTGCCGCCGGCTGATCGAAGAGTGGGGGAATCTTCCCGAGCACATTCGCCTCGCTGTTACCGCCCTACTCAAAAGCGCATCCCCCTGATCTCGATGCGCCTGGATTCGAGAACTGTACCGGGAATGCGCATGAACGAAGAGGCTGTGTACCATTTCGTCACGAAACTGATCGCCGAGGGCGGATCGCTCGTACCCTACAGCGATCCCACCCGACGAGGGTTCGTGCGCGGTGAGATCGGCGAGCACCGGCTCACCGATCTCCCGGTCATGGGGAACGAATTCGGTCAGTTGCTGAGCGACGCCATCGCCGCAGAACTCGGGTTTTGCGTCCCCATCAAAGTCATCCGCAAACATCAGTTCCGAATCGCGGGGCGGTGCCAAAGACGGGTCGAAGGACCCACGACGGATGCGAGGATCGTCCGCTTGCTGGACGATCATCCCTTCCTCGCTCTGATCGTCGACTTCATGGAATCGAAACCGGACGGTGTCCACAAGTGGAAGTGCCGCGCATTGCAAAAGCAGCTCACCGAATTTGCAAAGTCGAACGAGATGCGGCGGCGGTTTCTGGGATCCTTGCCCAGCGGCGCTCAGCAGCTCAGCAGGAAATTGGGTGTTTACGACGAATTATTACTCGACCCATTTAGCCTCACTTTCACCCGGGAGAAATCCGGCGAGCGATACCTAATTCTGACAAAAAAGGACGCTGAAAGCGTCCACCCGTCCAATGATGCGTCCGGTGCAACACCCGACCCATGCAAAACTTCCTGCGCGCCGGGCGATGCCGACGGCGTTCTGGAGATCCTCGAATCCCTCCGGCATCAGCACCACTCAGCAGGTTCATCATGAAACCGAATACGATCGACATCGGGCGATGGGTTCCTCAGCGCCGAGAAGAATTCATCCCCGGTACCGCGCCCATCGAATTTTTCGACGGGTTGACCCGGCGCGTGCGATCCGCCCTCCTTCACGGCACCCGCGACTTCCACTACCAGAGCGCCCTCGTCGTAGGCCCCAGCCGGTCCGGGAAGACCGCCTCCGCCAACTACTTCATGCGTCAACTGCAGTGCGAAGATTACGACAACGAAGCACACCGAGCATGCTTCGGCACCTGCACGCCCTGCCGAGAGCATCGGGAGTACCGCGGCGATTCGAGCATCCTGTGCGTCGGACGCGCAGGGAATCTCGGCCATCAAGAAGTGCTCTACACCGTATCCGTAGACTGCTCACGGATGCGCACACCCGCCGAACTCGAAGACACGCTCCGGAACATAGAAGATCTACCGGGGGGCATCGGCGTCTTCTACTTCGACGAGGTCCATCGCCTTACCTCCCGCGGTATGGACGAAATGCTGCTCATCGTGATGGAGCGTGTCCCGGGTTTCTGGATCTTCTCCACCGCCCGTCCGGACGAGCTGGATCAGATGCTCGTGAACCGGACAAACGTGCTGCAAACCAAGCTGCCGTCGGTGAAGGATCTGTCGGTGTGGCTCGGGAGCCGGTGCCTCGATTGGGCGATCCCATTCGAAAACAAAGCCG
Source organism: Fimbriiglobus sp. (assembly GCA_043774415.1). GTDB lineage: Bacteria > Planctomycetota > Planctomycetia > Gemmatales > Gemmataceae > JALHQU01. The sequence goes on from JAYVTJ010000838.1 coordinate 6,060, forward strand.
TCATACTTCTGGCAGAAAAATCGGGGCGGTCGCCCGGTGTGGCGAAGAACGCGCTACAGATGGCCCGCTCCTACGATGGAGGGCTGAGCGTCAAGTTCGTCGAAACAATCTGGAACGCGCCAACGGCCACTGTCGATTGACTGCGGTTCGTGCGGGCGTTTCTAGGGCGGCGGAAGTCGTTCGGCTGCGCGAGCCAAGCGGGGTGCCGCTTCGTCGAGCGGATCCTGACAGTGGTGGGGACACTGCGATTGCAGGGCCGCAGCGCGCTGGAATTCCTGAGCCGGTGCATCGCCGCCCACCGGCAGGGGTCAGCATGACCGAGCCTGTGCTTGGGATGAACGGTTACGAAGAATCAGTCAGCAATTAATCGACCGACTCTAAAATCCAATCAGGGTAGATAGGTCCTTGATAGGGTGTGATCCCGCTGACGCGCCGGTTTTCAGGCTTTTTTGCGGATCCCAACGCAATTTTTCACGGGAGTCATCTCGACTCTGAATTCGGGCCGTGTCCCGCAGATGCCACGGAAATCGACGACACTCTCGCTGTGGACTTCGACTTCCCTCCGAATTCGACCAAGAAGCACGGACTTGTTCGACTTGGATTCTTGGGAAGGCGGCGAAACGAGGCAATTTCGGGCTTGCCATGGAACTCGGAAGCATCCGCGACGAACAACGAGGACAATCCCCAAGAAAACGGCGCATCAGCCAGATCAGACCCCCTTGATAAGCCCCAGGATCGGCTTGCCGATTTCGCCGACTGTTTGAGCCGCCTGCTTGAGACCCTCAGCACTTAGGTCATACCACTTGCGACGGGGAACTTTCTTGGTGGCCTCGACGACGAACGTGTCGAGGTCCTTGGCCATGTCCTGCGCCACTTCCGCAGGGAGATGCTTGCGCACGACATCGACGACCTTCGTGAGCTCCGCTAATTTCGACTTGATCTCGTCTGACGCGCTTGACTCCTGCACTCTGTTAAAGCTGTCAGTGATCGATTTGGCGACGACAACCTGCGAGTCCTTGATCTCGCTGTCAATGATGTTTGTATTTTGGGTGGTCATCGAAAAGCCTCCTGTGTTGACTATGGATTGGGCGAACTGAACAAGAGAGCCAGGGGCTGCTAATATTTGTAATCCCGCCATCGTTCCAACTTGCTCGACCATTTCATGGTAAGGCGAGATTGGGGCTCGGTCACTGTTGATCGCTTCGGCGATTGGTGTGAACCGCTGTGATAATTTGATCGCGAGAGATTCGGCAATGCCTATGTGGTCACTTCCCGTAGAAAGAAGTTCCTGGACGGGGCTATCGCCAAGGCGTGGTAGTGGTAGTTTTTTGTAGCCATGGAGCGGGGGGGTGGCGATATTCTCGCAAAGCGCGTCTGCTCTGGCGACCAAACTTTGAACAACCGACTTTGATTGAAGGGCCTGTTCGCGCACAACATTTGAGGCGGAGAACACCTTCCTAATGCGAGCATCGAGGCTATCAAAACACGTTGATATTTCCCCATACATCCACAAATGCAACTCAATTGCGATGCAGTGTGTGGCATCGTGGAAATGCCGCAGCAAATCAGCCTGAAGATCCAAGCCTAAGGGGCTGTTACGAAATAACTCCTACAACTTCGTCTTGGGTCTGATGCGGTAGTTCCATTCGCCGTGGAAGGCGTCTGGCAGGCAGCGCACCT
>JAYVTJ010000839.1:0-4083 GCA_043774415.1 Fimbriiglobus sp.
GCGCCGCCAGCGAGAGGGAGCGGATCGCGAGCCAGTGGGCTTCGTCTTCGCCGAGCGAATGGACGCGATCCCAATTGCGGACGACATTGGCCGCAGCGCCGCCGCCGGGGACCAGCAGCACCGGCTCCGGCTGCGCCGCGAGCCACGATAGCAAGGTCGGCCCGAGTGCCGGCCAGTCGTACAGGCTCCCGCCGACTTTCGCGACGATCATGCGGGCCTCTCGGAGGCGAGCACCGCGACGGCGTACGCCGGGGCGCACGCGGAGACTTCGGGGCCGAGTGTTTCGGCGAGGGAGAGGATGAGAGGTTTGCGATCCGGGTTGGCCTGTTCCCACGAGGCGCGTGCGAGGAATTCCCCGACTCCACTGACGATCAGCGTCGCCGTTTCCGTCGGCTCTCGGCTCCGGATCGCATCGGCGATGATGGCGCGCTGGAGCAGATAGCAGTCCAGGGCGAAGTCCGCGATTTCGATGTAGCTCGCGCTCTCGGTATCGGCTCCGAACATCCGGGCCAGTCGGGCGAGGCAGTGATCCAAATCGACCGGCCGGCCGTCGGCGGTGTCGGTGGAATTCGGCTCCGCATCCGACATCCCGCACACGGTGTAGACGTCCCGCATGTCGGCGAACAATTCGGCGCAGGTCGTCCGGATGCCCAACGCCATCACCGGCGTCCGCTTCACGCCGGTATAGAGGAGTTCGCCGAGCCGCAACCGATCCCAATCGCTCCTCCCGACCGCGGTGAGCACGCCGTCGACCAAGGGGATCATGTCCGTCGTCGTGCTCCCGATGTCGATCAGGAACGCGTTCCCCGTCGGTGCGAATCGCCCCGCGTATGTGGCCAGCGCATGCCAGTTCGACGCGGCGGCCTCGAGCGGTCGGTCATGCGCTTCCACCGTGCTCAGCCACCATCCGTACACACTCCACACCCGGATCGGTCGCCCCGCCGCGGCGAACTCCACCGCATCCAGAATCCGATTTACCCCTTCGCGCTTCGTGGCGTAGCAATCGCACAGCTCCCCCGTCATCGTCACCGCGAGTCCGTCGATCCCCGGAAATTCTGCGACGAGCGCGGCGAGGGCCGCCGGCAGCGCGTCCGGTTGTTTCCAGAGCGCGAACGGCACCGACACCGCCCGCCCCGCGGCGGTCGCGGCCTTGAGGTTCGCCCCGCCGATGTCCAGCCCTAGAACAGTGGGGACTTTCGCGCTCATGGCTTTGGTGATACGGGATTCCCGCATGCCCCGCTACCTCATCGGCATCGACCTCGGCACGACGAACTCGGCGCTCGGATTCGTCGATTTGCAGGCGAAGAAAGCCAAGGGGGGCGTGAAACTCCAGACGTTCGCCGTGCCCCAACTCGTCGCGGCGGGGCAGATCGCGGCCCTTCCCCTGCTGCCGTCGTTCCTCTATCGCCCCGGTCCGCACGACCTCCCCGCCGGGGCGACGGCCCTGCCGTGGGATGCGAATGCGGCCGATGTCGTCGGCCAATTCGCGCGGACGCACGGCGCCAAAATCCCCGGTCGACTCGTGTCGAGCGCGAAGTCGTGGCTCTGCCATCCGGGGGTCGATCGCACCGCGCCGCTGCTGCCGTGGGCCGCACCGCCGGAGGTCGAACGGCTCTCGCCGCTGGCCGTCACCGCGAAATATTTGAAGCACCTCGTCGATGCTTGGAACGCGGCGCCGGGCCGTAAACCCGAAGACTTCCTCGAAGAGTGCCCCGTCGTGCTGACGGTGCCCGCATCGTTCGACGATGCGGCGCGGAACCTCACGGCCGAGGCCGCGAAGCTTGCGGGGTTGAAGCAGGTCACCCTGCTCGAAGAGCCTCAAGCCGCGTTCTACTGCTGGCTCGGGATGCACGACGCGGCCGAGAGCGGCAAGCTGAAGCCGGGGATGCGCTGCGCCGTCATCGACGTCGGCGGCGGCACCAGCGACTTCAGCCTGATCCGAGCCGCGGAGGATCGCGGCGAGCTGAGCTTCCTCCGCGATGCCGTCGGCGATCACCTGCTCCTCGGCGGCGACAACATGGACTTGGCACTGGCCAAGGCCGTGGAGGCGAAGCTGGCGCACAAGCTCGATGCGGGCCAGTTCGGCACGCTCGTGCAGGCGAGCCGGGGCGCGAAGGAAGCGCTGCTCGCGCCGGACGCCCCGGCCGAGTACGCCGTCACCATCATGGGGAAAGGGCGCTCCGTCATCGCGGGGACGCTCAGCGCCACCGTCAATGCAGAAGACATTCACGCGGCGATCTTCGAGGGGTTCTTCCCGCAGGTGCCCTACGATGCCGAGCCGCAGCGGGCGAACCGCGCCGGCCTCCAAGAGATGGGCCTGCCGTACGTCGCCGACGCCGCGATCTCCCGGCACCTCGCGTCGTTCCTCCGCCGGCAACTTCCCGAAGGCGAAGCGCCGGACGCCATCCTCTTCAACGGCGGCGTCTTTCAACCGCAGGCGCTGCGCAATCGAATCATTGAGGTGATGAAGCCCTGGTTCGACAAACCCGGCAAGCCGTGGAACCCGGCCGTGCTGACGAACCCTTCGCTCGACCTCGCCGTGGCGTGGGGCGCGGCTTACTCCGCATGGCTAAAGCAGAGTGGCGGTCGTCGCATCGGCGGCGGCACCGCGCGCAGCTACTACATCCAAATCGAATCGACTTCCCCGGCTACTTCTGATCCAAACCCCACACCCCAAACCCCAAACCCTCTCACTTTCTTGTGCGTCGTCCCCCGCAGGATGCAAGAAGGGGACGAGATCGCGATCCCGAAGCCCGAACTCGAACTCGCCCTCGGCGAGCCGGTGCTCTTCCCGCTTTTCACGAGCACGGCCCGGCCCGACGATCACCCCGGCGATGTGCTGCAATTGAAGCCCGATCAGCTTCTTCAACTGCCGCCGCTGCACACCATCCTCCGCGGCGGCAAGCGCGCCGGCGCGAAGCGCATCCCGGTCACTCTCGCGGCGCGTTCCACGGAAATCGGCACGCTCGAACTCTCGTGTGTCTCACGGGAAGGGAACCGCTGGAAGCTCGAATTCAACACCCGCGACACCGTGAATCTGAAACCGAGCGACGGCGCTCCGAGCGAGCCGCTGAGCTTCGTCGACGTCTTCCCCGAAGAGAAGGTGCAGGCCGCGCGCGAGCGCATGGAAGCATCGTACACGGCCGGCAATCCGACACCGGCGGAGCTGACGAAGCAGCTCGAAGCGGTGCTGGAATCGGGCCGCACCGAGTGGCCGACGGGCCTCTGCCGGCGGTTGTGGGAACCGCTGAGCGATGTGGCCGAGCAGCGGATGAAATCGCCGGCGCACCTCGCGCGCTGGTACAACCTCGCCGGGTTCGTGCTCCGCCCCGGCTTCGGCGACACGCTCGATCGCTACCGCGTCGAGGCGCTCTGGAAGCTCATCACGGCCACGGCGAGCGGGGCTATCAGCGGCGGCAACAAGCTCGTGGTGCCCGAGGGGGGCGCCGATTATTGGATCATGTGGCGCCGCGTCGCAGGGGGGCTGAACGGGGCACTGCAGCAGGCCCTCTTCGCCCGGTTGAAGCTCGTGCTGATCCCGCCGAAGACGAAGGCCCCGCCGAAGCCGGCGGTCAACGAGCTGACGGAGATGTGGCGCGCCGCCGCGAGCTTGGAGCGGTTGGATGCGAAGACGAAGGAGTTTCTGGGCGATGCGCTCGTGGCGCAGTTGAAGCGATCACCGGTGCCGAATTACGTCTTCTGGAGTCTGACGCGGCTCGGCGCGCGGGTGCTGCTCTACGGCCCGCTCAACACCATCGTGCATCCGAGCATCGCCGAGCGCTGGCTCTCGGCGCTCGTCGAGTACACGCCGACGGGCGAGAGCGACCGCCTGCCGTGGGCGTTTTGCTTGGCGCAGCTCGCGCGCAAGAGCGGCCTGCGCGGGATCGATGTGCACGCCGAGCATCAGGAGGGGATCGCGGCGCTGTTGAAATCGCTGCCGGTGCCGCAGGCGTGGGCGAAGATGGTCGAAGAGGTGGTCGCCCCCGAAGGGGACGATCAATCGCGTCTCTTCGGGGAATCGCTGCCGATCGGGTTGCGGCTGAGCTCGTGAATCTCCCCTTCCCGAGCGGTGGGCGTAAGCCC
>JAYVTJ010000840.1:0-9512 GCA_043774415.1 Fimbriiglobus sp.
GTATTCGCGAGCAGGAAAATCGAGAGGCCCGCGGAGATCGCCCAGCGCTTGATGCGATTCCGGCGCGGCGCCCCCGTCGGCGGCGAGCCGACTTCTGCGCGGGACGGCGCCTCCGCCGACGATTGAGGCGTCGGCACGGTCCGCGGACTGCGTTCGCCCGTCTCGCCGAGCGCCCCGGATTGCTCCCCCCACGCGGGCCCAGAATCCGGCGGAGCACTCAGTATGGGCAGGGTGCGGGCGGTGCCGCCGCCGGAACCCGGCGCATCGGGCACAAGACCGAGCCGGTAGGCCGAGGCTTTCTTCTTCGGCATCTCGGACGCGGGCGGCGGCGGAATCTTAGGATCGAACCACGGCGCGAGCGCCGCCTGCACCTCGGCGGCCGTCTGGTAGCGGCGCTCGCGATCTTTCGCCAGCATCGTCTGGAGCACGATCTGCAACTCGGGCGGCACATCCGTTCGGAGGCTCGCGATCGCGGCCGGCTGCTTGAGCTGGTGCCAGAGGAGCTTCTGCGCGATCGAGCCGTCCTGGAACGGCGCCCGACCCGCGAGGAAGAAGTAGAGCGTGCAGCCCAAGCTGTAAAGGTCGGCGCGGCCATCGACGGCCGAGCTGTCGTGCGTTTGCTCGGGAGCGATGTAGTCGGCGGTGCCGATGAGGTTGTTCTCGTCGTACCGGGCCGTCAGGTTGTTGTTCTTCGAGGTGTCCTCGTGGAAACGGGCGAGGCCGAGATCGAGGATCTTGACCGTGCCATCGCGTTCGAGGATCAAGTTGCCGGGCTTGATGTCGCGGTGGATCAACCCGCTCTCGTGGGCGTGCTGGAGACCGCGGGCCACTTGCACGGTGTAGTTCACCGCGCGGGCGACCGAGAGGGGGCCGTGCTCGGAGCCGACCGTGTGGAGGGTGGCGCCGTCGAGGAACTCCATCACCATGTACGGCGTGAGCCCGTTCCGCTCGACGTCGAAGAGCTGGGCGATGTTCGGATGGCGCAGGGTCGCCGCGGCGCGGGCCTCGCGCAGGAACCGTTCGACGGCCCCGGTCGAGTCGCTGCCGCTGCCGAGCCTGAGGATTTTGATCGCGACCAGGCGGTGGAGCAGCAGGTGCTCGGCGAGGAAGACTTCGCCCATGCCGCCGCTGCCGATGTTCGCGAGCAGCTTGTATTTGCCGCCGAGGAAGAAGCCCCGGTAGCGGCCCGCGAGGAGGTGGTGGGCTTGGAAGGGGGTGATCGCGCCGTCGTCGAGCAGCCGGCGGAGGATGGCCTTCGGCGCGGGGGGAGTGGGCCCTTCGCCGGAGCTGCGCTCGTAGGCGGTGAGGCCATCCGCGGTGAACAGACCGCTCCGCGCGAGGATGTCGAACAGGTCGGCCGTCGTCGTCGGGTTGGGCATTCGACAACCGCGTGCGGACTCGTTGGGCAACGCATTCAGAGTAGCTCCCGATGGCGATCCTCCCACGCAACCCCCATGAATAATGGGTGAAGATTGCGTGACGGTCCACCGGATGGGCGATCGAGCCGCTAGGATCACGCCTGCCGAGGCACCTTCCGCTCCGAGATCCCACCATGCGCGCACGCTCCATTTGGGCCGTTGTCTTCCTCGCGACCGCGACCGGTGCGGGGAGCGCGGCGGAGATGCTCCCGGAGTTCGAAGATGTGATCCGCCATTGCCCGGCCGGGCTCTGCACCGAAGCGGCCGTGCAGCGCGAACTGAAAGTCTCGGATGTGCAGATCGCGAAGCTCGCTGCGGTGTTGAAGCCGATCGCGGAGGATTACGCGAAGGCACTCCCGGGACTGCCCAAGGACAACCCCGAGGTGGCGAAGGCGGCGCTCGACAAACTCGCCGACTCGACCCGCGTCCGCGCGATGGCCGCGGCCGTCGCCGTGCTCGATGCGAAGCAGGCGGCCCGGCTCCGGCAGATCGACCTCCAGGAGCGCGGCCCCGGGGCCTTCGAGGATGAAAGCGTGCGCAAGGCGCTCGCGTTCACCGAAGCTCAACTGAAGAAACTGAGTGCGCTCAAGGGAGAATACGAGAACAAAGTGCGCCGATTCAAGCGGGAAAGCTCCGGCGCCGGATCGGTGAAGCTTGTCCCCGATACCGAGCTGCCGCAGGCGGGCCAAGATCTCCTGACGGGCAAAACGTACCCGATGCTGAAAAAGGAGTACGCCCTCGCAGCGAAGAACGTCCTGACGAATGACCAGCGCGAAAAGTGGTACGACCTCATCGGCGACATTTACCCGAATCCCGTACCGCCCAAGAAGTGATTCGAGCAGCTTCACGATCTTCGTAGCAGAAGTCGCCAGGATTCCGGCTGTTGCGAAGTCGGAAGTCCGGCGACTTCCGCTACGGTGAACAAGGAATTGCTTTATTCGGAACCGGCCCGCCGGAGGGCCGCATCGAGCGACTCGGCGGTCGGCACGCCGTGCAGCATCTCCTTGCGAATCCAGATGAGCGGCAGGCCCGGCCCGGCCTCCTTCACCCACGCGATCGTCGCGTTCAACTCCGCATCCGTGGCCGCATCGACCGTCACCCGGTCAAACGCCGGCAGGTCGAGCCCGAGTGCCCGGGCGGCATCGCGGCAGCCCTCCGGCGTCCGATTCGGAGTCGCGAAGAGCGCGGCCGCCATCGCTTCGCCCCGGCCCTGCTTCACGGCCGCGAGGTACGCCTTGGCCGCCGGCCGCGCGTTCGCGTGCTTCGGCATCGGGCAAACGATCCGCACGAAGTGGATGTCGGAGCGCCCCTCGAGCGCACCCCGGAGCACGGCGTCGGCTTTCCGGCAATGCTCGCAGTCGAAGTCGGTCACTTCGACGACGGTGATCCGATTCGCCGCCTGAAGCGCGAGGATCGGCTCGGGTGTCGGCGGAGGCGCGGCCGACCACGTCCAGAAGATGGGCGCCGCAGCCGCGAGCGCGCCGATGCCGGCCCAGGAATACCGCACGGACGGAGGAACCGTTTCGCCACGGCCCGAGCGCAGGGCGAGTGCCAAGACTCCCAATCCGATTGCGCAACCGTCGGCCACGAGGCAGAGTGTGCAAGTGCGACCGATGAGCAGGACTTGGATCGCGATCAGCGCGATCCCCGCGAGACCGGCGGCGGCGGCGAGTGGAGTCAGGAGCCGTAAGCCGTGCGGGCCGGGGGAGAGCGAGAATCCCAGCATCAGTGCGAAGCCGAGGAGACCGACTGCGGCGAGGGGAATCCCGAGCGGCCGGGCGTAGTCCGACGCGGCGACCGCTTCGCAACCGCCGCCGAAGGCGCAGAACTCGCGCGATTCGAAGAGGTCGTCGCCGAGTGCGGCCGCGGACGCCGCAAGTCCGAGTGCGGCGAGCGCGCGGAAAAGTGTGAGGGTCATTCGCATCACGGGTGTTCTACGGCGTGCCGGTTCTCGCGGAGCCGCTGGAGCGCCTGCTGCCAGAGGAAACTCGCGCGCGATTCGCGGAAGCCGAGCAGTTCGCCCACCTCGCGATTCGTGAGCCGCTTGAAGACCCGGAGGCGGACGACCTCCTGCTGAGTCGCCGTGAGGCAGCGGAAGACCTTGGCCCACTGATTTTCGGTCCAGTGCAGGGGCGGGCGGTAATCGTCGGCGATCAGTTCGATCAGCGGGGTCGAGCCGCCGCTGTCGGGCGCCGCCGTCGCGATGCGGGGGGCGTCGTAGGGCCGGCAGAGGATCTGCCCGCCGAAGCCGCAGCGGGTTTCGGTGATCACGAACTTCTGAGCCGCCCGGCTGAGTACCCGCGACGCATACGCGGCGAAGGGCACCTTGCGGTTCCCGTCGTACATCTTGCGCGCCCGGAGGAGCGCGATGCGGCACTCCTGCAGGAGATCGTCGCGGCACCCGGGCGTGCGGTGGAAGTAGCGCGACGCCTGCCGGAACACGAGCCACTCGTGGCGGGCGAGCCATCCCAAGATGCGATCGTCGTCGGCGAGGGGCTCCGAAACGCACTCGACGCCCGATTCGTGCCCGGCTTCCGCTTCGCCCCAATCGACCATTTTTAGACTTTCGACCATGCGGATGGGCCTCGGATATCGTCGGGTAAACGAGTGGAGGTCGGTCGCGCAGACCGCGGGTCATTTCGGCTTGATCTTGCACTGCCCGAGTTGGACGTGCTGATCGATCTTCGCCCGCACACTGCCCACGCCCTGCACCGTGACCTGATCGCCTTCTTTGATGCCTTCCAGATCTTCGCGCCCGAGCAGCAGGCACTCGATGCCCAGAGTCGCATGCGATGCGACCAGGATGAATCCGACACTCGACTTCGTGTTCAGCACCTTCTTCACTTTGCCCGACACCTCCAAGTACTGTTCGTCGTACTTCTTTCCGCTGCCGACGTTGTCCTTCGCATACTGGCCCCAGAGTTCGTCGGCCGTCAGCGTCGCCGAGATCGGGTAGCCCGCCGCTTTCCCCCGGGCCACCGCGCCGTCGATATCGGGCCCCGAGAACTGCGAGTAGAGCGAGATGCTGATCGCGATGAGGGCCGTCGGGATCAGCCCGATTTTCACGTAATTGAGGATCTTCGCCCGCTTCTCTTTCCTCTCCGCCTCGGCGTCCTGCTTGCTCACTTTCTTCACGGCCGTGGAGCTCGGCGCGGCTTTGCCGCCGAAGAGACCCGCGAAGAAGCCACCCTTCTTCGCCTCTTTGGGTTTCACCGGTCGCGAAGTGCCCGTCCCCTTCTTGATGACCATCGGGAATGTGCCGGTGCCGGGGCGCATTCCGCCCGGCTTCATCATCGGCATCGTGCCGGTGCCCGGTTTCATCGCGGGCATTGTCCCGGTGCCCGGCGCCATCTTGGCGCCGCCCGTGAGGGGGGGCTGGTTCGGTATCCGCTGGGTCGCTTCGAACAGCACCGGCTTCGGCACCACCTTCGATTCGACATCGGGTTCGTCGGCCAAGTCGATATCCGGCGGCGCCAGCATCTGCCGGGCGACATTCGACTCCACCGATTCGACCGGTCGGGGCTGGGGCCGCATCGGCTTCGGTTTCGGTGCGATCGACCGCTTCGCGGCGCGCTTCTTGGCGGGCCGCATCGAACGCCGGACGCCCAGATCGGGGGCACCGAGCAGTTCGATCGCCGCCGACATCACTTCGCGAGACGCCGGCATCCCGCTGGAACGCTTCGCCTCGGCCGCATCCCGGAGCTGGATGACCATCTCGATGCCGCGCGTCGCGGTCGTGTTGTTCGGATGCAGTTGCAGAGCCACGGCGAAGTCGGCGAGCGCCCGGTTGTACTGCTTCCGCGCCCCCGCCACGATGCCGCGCTGGACCATGTACTCGGCCGAGTGCTTCGCGTCGATCTGCACGGCCTGCACGAGATCGACGAGGGCTGCCCAGTTCTTCCGCTGCCGGCGGTAGGCCAAGCCCCGCTCGGCGCGGACATCCGCATTGCGCGGATCGAGCTTGAGCGACATCGACAGATCGTTCACCGCAGAGTCGAGCCGCTCGCGCCGGGCTTCGAGTTTGCCCCGCAGGAAGTAGATCAGCGGATCTTTCGGCAACTGCCGGATCAGCAGGGCGAGATCATCGTAGGCGTCGTCGGCCCGGCCCAGCCGCACGAGGAGATCGGCCCGCAGCCGCCGCGCTTCCAGGTAATCCGATTCGAGTTCCAGCGAGCGGGCGACATCGGCGAGCGCCGGTTCCAAGCTGCGGACGTGGTCGAAGCACTTCGCACGCTGGAAGTAGGCCTCCGCGAGCTTCGGTGCGAGTTCGATCGCCCGGTCGAGCGACCGCCGGCCCATCTCGAAATCGCCCTTCGCCAGATAGACCCGCCCTTGGCCCAATTGGGCTTCGCCGCTGTCGGGCCGGCGCCGGGCCGCATCGGAGCAGTCGGCGAAGGCCGTATCGTATTGGGCGAGTGCGAAGCGCACATCGGCGCGGGCCAAGAGCCAGTCGATCCCCGTCGCATCCAACCGCACCGCTTCGGAGAGCGACTTCTCGGCCTCATCCAGTCGTCCCGCACCCGCATGCAATTGCCCCAATCCGCCCCAGAGGCGTGCGTTGCTCGGCTCCAGCCGCAGCGCCGCCGAGTAATCGGCTTGGGCCGCTGCCGAGGAACCGGCCCGCGCGAGCGCCTCGGCCCGCGATGCCAGGAGGAACGCATTCGTCGGATCGAGTCGCACGGCTTCGGTCAGGTCGGCCGTCGCGAGGTCGGGCTTCCCGAGCTTCTCGTGGACATCCGCCCGGCGCGCATACGCCAGGCCGAGAAACGGATTCAATTGGATCGCCCGGCTCAAGTCCGCCGCCGCCATTCCGAGGTCGCCGATGGCGTTCAGCAGGGCCGAGCCCCGTTCCAAGTACGCGACCGCATTGCCGGGCGCGAGGTCGATGGCCCGCGAAAAATCGGCGACCGCCGCGGGGTACTCGCCGAGCCGGCTGTACGCCTGCCCCCGGCTGAGGTAGTAACTCGGATCGGTCGGGTTGCGGTCGATCGCCACCGAGTAGTCGTTCGCCGCTTCGCGGTAGCGCCCGTTGAACGCGAGCAGTTGCCCGCGCCCCGCGGCGGCGCGCTCGTCGGTCGGATTCGCCTGCAAAACTAGAGTGAGGTCGGCCGCGGCGGAGTCGTACCGGCCCAGGGCCTTCCACGCTTCGGCCCGCCGCGAATAGGCGAGCGCGTGCTGCGGATGAACCATGATGCAGCGCGTGAACTCGGAGACGGCCCGCTCGTAATCCCCGCGCCGGAGCGACTCTTCGCCCGCGCGGAAATTGGGATCGTCCGGCATCGGAACCGGTGACGGCGGTGCGAATGCGCCCAGTGTGATGAACGACGACGGCTGCGGGACGGGCGGGGAAATCGGGGGTGGCAGCTCGGATGCGAAGTCGGCGCCGAACTCCCGGGTTTCCAAGAGGTCGGTGGGCGATTCAGCACGCATGCTCGTACCCGGTGCGGAGGGGGAGGTCTCAACACGGGGATGATAAAACTGCTGCGAGTAGATGGCGCGAATAACGTGTGAAGTTCCCGCGTTGCCGGCGCGCGCGACGCATCTTCGGGCGCCGTCCCTCCGAACCCATCGGCGCCGAGCGACGTATAACATCTATTGTGAAGGGATCGCAATAATGCGGTCGACGTTAACGATTATTTTCCACTTCGCCATCATCATCTTTTCGGGTTCGCACTCCGGCGCAACGGCATGGCTCCGATGCCTTTCGGCGATCCGCATTCGGCGGCGTCGGCAAACTTCACGCATCCTTAACCGAGTTTGCCGTGTCGGTTTCCGGAAACCGTGCCTACCAGAGAGCATCGCCCCGTGCTTCCGTCCCGACGTGTCGTCGGTGGGCAGGCGGGCGAAGGTGCTCCCAGGATGTCATCCATGCGTTTGTCCGCCCGATTCAAGGCCGTTCGAAAGGGGTTTACCCTGATCGAACTGCTGGTCGTCATCGCGATCATCGCGATCATCGTCGCCCTGCTGCTGCCGGCCATCCAAAAGGCCCGCGAAGCTGCCGCTCGCATGCAGTGCAGCAACAACATGAAGCAGATGGGCATCGCGCTGCACACGTACCACGACACGAACAAGTGCTTCCCGAGCTCGGGCGAAGCACTCACCCAAGATCCGCTAGGCGTCGCGAACGACTCGGCGAGCTTCTCGTTGCACAGCACGTTCACTCTGCTACTGCCGTACCTCGAAGCTAAAGATGTCTACGATCAATTCACCGATTTGAACAAGCCTTACACGGACGCCGCAAACATCAGCGCGGCTAAGAACAAAATTAACGCGTTCCTCTGCCCGACGAACCCGGTTCGCCCGAGCAGCGGCTTGGATAGCCAAGGCTTCGGCTACTGCGACTACATGACGATCGCTTACACCGACATCAACACGAGCGGCACCGGCGCCGTCCGTTTGGCGAATGGCCCCGGCGTCCGCAGCCCCGGTGCTCTGTCCCTCAAGAACCGCGATTCGTTCTTCGTGTATGCTTCCAGCGGCGCGTTCACCTCGGCCAACATCACCTCCGCCGCTTACGTGAACCCGGTCACCAACGACCTCACCCGCCGCGCCCGCGGCGGTGAAGGCCCGAACCAAGGCGAAATCGTCGACGGCCTCAGCAACACGATCTTCATCGCCGAAGATGTCGGCCGCAGTGAGCAGTTCAACACCGTGAAATACGACGACGTCAACGTGACGGGTGCCGCCCCCGGCACTTGGACCGCTGCTACCACGAAGCGTGTCGGTTACCGCTGGGCCGAAGGCGACACGGGTAACGGGGTTTCTGGTGCGGGCGTTGTCGCGCTCAACACCTACGGCGTCCCCGGCCTCAAGGTCATCAACAACAACAACAAGGTCTTCGGCGGCGGCACGGCTTGCCCCTGGACCACCAACAACTGCGGTCCGAACGATGAGATCTTCAGCTTCCACAACCAAGGGGCCAACTGCCTCTTCGGCGACGGCAGCGTCAAGTTCATCCGAGACGACATCGACCCAGTCCAGCTTCGTTACCTGATCACCCCGACCGAAGGCCTTAAGTCGACCTACATCGACTGAGCTTGAGCACCGTTACGACGCCGATCGGGACTCTTTCCGGTCGGCACTCAACCCATGCCGGCGACCATCACGGTTGCCGGTGTGGGTTTGTCTGCGAATGCTCCGACCACCTCCAAACGGAATTCCACCATGCACGTTCGCAGCACTCCGCGCTCCGCATTCACCCTCATCGAACTCCTCGTTGTCATCTCGATCATCGCGATCCTCATCTCGCTCCTGCTGCCCGCGATCCAGAAAGCGCGCGAGTCGGCCGCGCGGCTCCAGTGCTCCAGCAACATGCGCCAGATCGGCATCGCCACGGCGAATTACGAATCGCGCACCAAGCGGCTACCGACGTCCGGTGTCTCGTGGACCGACTTCGTCGGCGATGGCGTCGCGACCCAGATCTTCGACAGCAAATCGACCTTCACCGCGATCCTCTCCGATCTCGAAGCCTCCGATATTTCGAACAACATGAACCTCACCTACGGCATCGCCTACAACGATCCGGGCAACCGCCCCGCCGTCAAGAATCGCATGCCGACGTACCTCTGCCCGACGAATCCGGTCCGGCCCGCCTCGGGCCTCGATGCCTACGGCTACGGCTATACCGATTACATGCCGGTCGCCGCCGTGCTCGTCGTCGATGGCAACCTCGCCACCCGCCGCCTGACCCCGATCCTGCAGGATCTCGGGGCGCTCAAATTCGTTCCGCCGGCCGCCGCGGGCATGCCCGGCAGCTCGGGGGACTACGCCTGGATCCAAGACGGGACGAGCAACACCGTGATGATCGTCGAGTCGGTCGGCCGCGGCGAACAGTTCCGCACGACCAAGTACAACCCCGCGGCGAACAGCGCCGTCTACAGCGGCGCCGCCGATGAAGTCTTCAACTTGGCTCGCCAGTCTTGGCGCTGGGCTGAGCCGTCGTCGGCCGGTGTGGTGAACGGCCCCGGTGTCGCCGCGAGTTTCCGCGGCAACCTCATCAACAACAACAATTCCCCTTTCGGCGGCGGGGCGTCCGGCTGCTACTGGACCGTGAACGACTGCGGGCCGAACGACGAGCCCTTCAGCTTCCACGGC
>JAYVTJ010000841.1:0-4960 GCA_043774415.1 Fimbriiglobus sp.
GAAATTCTAAGCCCGCCGGCGGGGCCGGGGAAGCGGCTTTTGGCGTAAACGAACGACGTGACCGCCGTGCGGTCGCCGTCGATGGGCCAGAAGAACATGTACAGTCGCCAACGCATCATCGACTCGCGGCTGCCGTCGGGCGAGGTCCACCAGTGGTCGTAGACGCTGTACACCGGGGAAAAATGCGTCGTCCAATGGTCGTGGAAGAGGTCACCTTTGCGGATACCGAGCACCCACGCCAGCGGTTTGAAGAGCGTCTTCGTCGGGCCGACGTTCGTGACTTTCACGGTGGCGTCGGTCGGTTCGAAGTTCACCTTCACCTCGTGCATCCGGGCGAGGTCGTAGCCGAAGGTGTCGTGGACGGTGCCGCTGTGTTCGATCTCGTTGAAGTTGTCCACGGTCAGTTCGAGCGGCGCCGGCACCACATGGTGGAAGTTGCCGAGGTGGTAGTAATTGTCCCTGTTGATCTCGGGGAATTCGGGCGTGCTCGCCATCGACTTCACCCAGATGTACCCGTGCTCTTCGCGGGCGTCGAAGGCGTCAGTGCAGGTGTGCAGCTTCGGCGTGCTCGGGCTTTCGCCGTTGCCGCAGGCGTCGAAGGTCCAGCCGTGGTACTTGCACTCGATGCGGTCGCCGACGACGCGGCCGTAGCTCAGCTTCAGCCGGCGGTGCGGGCAGACATCGTTGACGGCGGCGACGGTGCCTGCGGCGGTGCGGAAGAGGCAGATCAACTGCCCGGCGAGCTGGATGCCGGCCGTCTTGCCGGTCTTCAGCTTGCGGCTCGGGAAAACCGGGTGCCAGTGGTCGAGCATCCCCATGGGGTCGTGAACCTCGGCACCGGTAGAATGGTCTGGGAAGTTTATCGACTTTCGGGGTGCGGGGCTTTGGGGTTTTTGTAGGTCACGCTCCGCGTGACACCGCCTTGCGAATACCGGCGACTCAATTCATCCCGGCGTCACGCGGAGCGTGACCTACGCAAATTCGATTGGAATCGCCCATGTTCACCGGATTGATCCAAGCCAAAGGCACCATCGCATCGGCAATCGACGATGGCCACGGCGGCCGGCGACTCACGGTGCGCGAGCCGGGCATCGCCCCGCGGCTCGCACTCGGCGAGAGCGTCGCGGTCGACGGCGTCTGCCTCACGGTCGTCGCTTCGACCGCCGAGACGTTCGACTTCCAAGTCGGCCCCGAGACGGTCCGCATCACGAACTTCGGCACGGCCCGCGCCGGAGCGGAAGTGAACCTCGAACGGGCACTGCGCGTCGGCGACCCCATCGGCGGGCACTTCGTATCGGGTCACGTCGATAGCACCGGCAGTCTGCTCAACCGCACAACCTCGGGCGAATGGGAAGTCGTCCGCTTCGCATTCCCGAGCGCGTTCGACGAACTCCTCGTGCTGAAGGGTTCCATCGCCATCGACGGGGTCAGCCTCACACTGGCCGGCGTCGGCTCCGGTTGGTTCGAGGTCATGCTGATCCCGCACACGCTCGCCCACACGACGCTCGGCGCCCGCCGCGTCGGCGATGCGGTGAATCTCGAATTCGACCTGCTCGCGAAGCACGTCCAGAAGCTGTTCCAGAATTTGAAATTCCAGATCTGAGCGACTCGGAAGGCGGTTCGCCCCTTTTGCCGCGCGGCGCGTTCGATAGATTGAAGGAATGGCACGACCCCCCCACGAAATCGCGATGCTCCCGGCCGAGGGAACCGTCCCCAAGCTCGCTCCGCCCGCGCCGATTCCCGTTCCGCTCACGAAGTCGAACGCCCCCTCGCCGCGGCAGACGGTGTCGTACCTGCGCGGCCTGATGGACAACTTCCGGCTGGAGCCGAAGAGCAAGCTCGGCCAGAACTTTCTCATCGACCTCAACCTCGTCGATCTCATCGTCCGCGCCGGCGACGTGACCTCCGCCGATGCCGTACTCGAAGTCGGCACCGGCACCGGCTCCCTCACGGCGAAGCTCGCCGACTGGGCCGGGTGCGTCTTCACCGTCGAGATCGACAAGTCGTTCCACCGCATGGCGCAGACGTTCATCGGCGATAGGCACAACGTCGTCTCGCACTTGGGCGACGCCCTCGAACGGAAGAACGAACTGAACCCGGACATGCTCGCGGGGTGGGCCGCACTCGCGACGAAGTTCAAGTGTACGCGGCTCAAACTCATCGCGAACTTGCCGTACGCCGTGGCCACGCCGATCATCTCGAACCTTCTGCTGCTGCCCGAACTCCCCATCGATCGCATGGTGGTGATGGTGCAGTGGGAGATCGCCGAGCGGCTGAAGGCGACCGTCGGCACGAAGGACTACAATGCGCTGAGCGTGCTCGTGCAGAGCCTCGCCGATGTCGAGACGATCCGCAAGGTGGCGCCGAGCAATTTCTTCCCGCGGCCGCAGGTCGATTCGGCCATCGTGATGATCCGGCCGAACCCCGAGAAGCGGGCGAAGATCGGCGACGTGGTCCGCTTCCGCACCTTCCTCCGCGACCTGTACGTACACCGCCGGAAGAACCTCCGGGCCGGGCTGATCGGCTGGCCGAGCGGCCGGCGCGACAAGGCCGAAGTCGACGCGAAGCTGGCGGAACTCGGCATCGACGGCGGCCTCCGCGCCGAGGCGCTCGACCTCGACCAGCACCTCCGCCTCAGCAACGCGTTCGAGCCACCGGCGTGAACCTCAGCACGCTCAACCAACTCCTCGGCCCCAACGGCGCGGCCGCGCTCGCCCTCGCGGCCGAGACCGATCCCGGCGACGGCGAACTCCTCGGCGCGCAGTCCCGGCTGCGCAAGAAGTTCCCCGCCGAACTCGCCCGCGCCGCCGTCGAGACGATCCTGCTGCGTCGGAAGGCCGCGTCGAAGTTCACCCGCGCCGCCGAGATGTTCTTCGAGCGCGAAGCGCTGGAAGTCGCGTCGGGCGAAACCATCTCCCGCTACCGCGCCGAGCGCTATGCGAAATACGATTGCGTCGGCGACTTCGCGTGCGGTCTCGGCGGCGATGCCATCGCCTTGGCCACTCCGACCCGCAGTGTGGTGGCGGTCGATTCGGACGCCGTACGACTCCGGCTCGCGGAAGAAAACTTGAAGGTCTACGGACACACCGGCAACTTCATCCGCGCCGACCTGCTGACCGATCCGCTGCCACTCGTGCCCGCGGCATTCGCCGACCCCGGCCGACGGGCCGAAGGGAAGCGCTTCCTGGCGCTCGCCGATTACGCCCCGCCGCCGGGGGAACTGCTCGCCCGACTGCCGAAGAAATTCCCCATCGGGTTCAAGCTCGCGCCGGGTGCCCCGTGGGAAGATCTGGCGCTCTACCCCGGCGAAGTCGAGTTCATCTCCGTCGATGGCGAGTTGAAGGAATGCGCCCTCTGGCTCGGCGAGCTTCGCACAATCGCCCGCCGGGCGACGCTGCTCACGTCCGACGGCGGACGCCGGACCTTCGCGGCCGAGGTGCCCGCCGAGCGCCGCGATCAGATCGATATCGGCACGTACCTCTACGACCCCGAAGCGGCGGTGAACCGCGCCGGCCTCGTGCCGAATCTCGCGCGGGAACTCGACGCCTTCCCGATCGACGCCGTGGTTCACCTGCTCACGGCCGATCACGCGCGCGAGTCGCCCTTCGCCACCGGCTACCGCGTGGAGAAGGTGCTGCCGCTCGATGCCCGGAAGATCTCCGCCTACCTGCGCTCGCACGACATCGGCCGGATCACGGCGGTGAAGCGCGGCTCGCTCGCCGATACGGATGCGCTGCAAGCGAAGTGGAAACTGAGCGGGCCGACCCACCGCTTCGTGCTGTTCACCCGCGCGGCCTCGCAGCAGGTGGCCGTGGTCGCGGAGCGGGTGTGACACTCGCGGCCGATTCTTCCGAGGTACCCCCCCGATGACTCCGCCGAAGTTGCATCCGCCCGGCGCCGGGCTTCCCTTCTTCTCGCGGCTCGCCGTCCGCTGGTTCGGTCGGCGCATGCTCCGCGGCAAGTTCACGTGGGACACGGCTCCCGCGTCCGTCGAAGCGACCGCCCTGCGGATGCTCGCCGCGACGGCGCGATCGGACGACGAGACCTTCCACCGGCCGGTGCTCGTCCCGCCGATGCGCGGCCTCGAAGACAGTTCGCGCTACTGGTCGCCGGCAATGGTGCTCGAACACTTGGTCATCACGGCCCCCGGCTTCCTCCACTTCATCCTCGCGCTGTCGCGCGGCGAATCTTCGGACAAGGTGATCGACACCGCGACGGTGAAACCGCAGGGGACGACCGGCCGAGAGGTCGAAGCGAAGTTCCGCGAACTCCATTCGGGAGTGGCCGAACGGATTGTGAGCGAAGCCGGGCCGCACCGCCGAACGCCGACGCATCGCCACCCGTGGTTCGGCGACTTGGGAGCGAGCGATTGGAGCGCGCTCTTCGCACTGCACCTGCAACTGCACGAGAAGCAATTGATGGCCATCATCCGCGGGAGAGACGTCAGGTCGGCGGGGGATTCTGCCGGGCCCGGTGCTCCTTCCAACTGAATCCCTCCTGCAGCCGTGCCTCGTCCGAGAGTATTTTCGTCACGTAGACATCCGGAAGCGGGAACTGCCCGAGCCTGCGGTCGACCCGGTAGAACTGCACCGCGGCGGCCGAAGCGAGGATCGCGGCGAGGATCGATCCCGTGCGGATCACCAGCTTGTAGAAGTCCGCCGCCGGCCGGGGTGCGACCCGCACGGCGATCCGCTCCACGATTTCCCCCTTCACTTCCAGACTGCAACTGTTGCGGACGAGCACGACGACCACCGGCAGCACTCGGACTTCGATCATCAGCTCCCGTCCGCCCAGCGCGGTGTCATCGGGGATGAGGATGCGGACTTCGGGGTGGAACTTCTGCTCGGTGTCCTTCGTCGTGAACGAGCGCGCCTCGAGCGATTCGAGTGTCGGGACGATCGCGCCGACTTTCGGGCGCCGATCCGCATCGTCGATGATTCGGGCATCGGCCCGACCGGAC
>JAYVTJ010000842.1:0-4855 GCA_043774415.1 Fimbriiglobus sp.
GGAGGAGCATCTTCGGGAGTGCCCCGCCGTCCGGATCGAGCACGATGCCCGTGCGCGGATGGACGACGCGCACTCCGGCCGCCCGCGCCGACTCCGCCGCCGCTTCCCATGCGATGCAGATCTGCGCCAGTTCATCCGACCCGGGCGGGGCGGTTTCGGTGCGCTCGGCGTCGCCGGTGTCGGCTCCGTAGATCCCCACAGCCGAACCGGAGAGGAACGCCTTCGGCATTCCATCTGAGCGGAGCGGCTGCTTCGCCAGACGCTCCGCGATCAGTTTCGTGCTTTCGACGCGGCTGTCGCGGAGGCTCTTCAGCACAGCCGTATTCCAACGCCGGCCGAGGATCGGTTCGCCCGCCAAGTGGATCACGGCATCGCAGGCGGAGAGGGATTCGAGCCACGCCCCGGCGACGCTCGGATCGCCTTGCAGGGGTTCGCATCGACCCGGCCCGAACGACTCTTGCGGAACCGCTTTTCGGGAAAGGGGTAGCACGGTATCGCTGCGGGCGAGCAATCGCTCCACCACCCGCCGGCCGATGAGTCCGGTGGCCCCGGTGACGAGAATTCGCAAGTCACTTCGCCTTCGGAACGAACTTCTGAATCTTGTAGTCTTTCCCATCCGTCGGCAACCAGCGCTTCAGTTCGGTTTGCCAGAGCCGCTTCAGATCTTCGCCGGGTTTCGGTTGAACTCGGGCGAACTCCGGATGTGCGGTGAGTCCGAGGCCCGTGAAGGCCCGCGCCGGGTTCAGCTCGGGATCCGCTTTCGACCAGTCCGCTTCGGCCAGGATTTTCAGAATCGCCTGCGACTCGTCGAGTGTGACATCCGCAGTCGCCGACGGTCGGCCGAACGGTTGCGTGCGATACTGCAGCACGAGCAAACATGCGGCTTCGACGCGGTCCTCGAGCTTTTCGGCTTTGAGCGCTTTGGCCGGGTCGTCGAAGACCACCGCCGCGCGGCGCAGGCGATCGGCCGTCGGTTTGGTTTTGGCATCGATCACCAGCGGCGGGGCGAGCGGCGGGAAGACGTAGAAATTCGCGTCGTGATACTTCACCAGGAATAGGCAGACCTCTTGGCCGTCTTCCAGGATGGGAAACTTGTAGTGTCCCCCCGTGCCCGACGAGCCGGGGTAGAAGCCGACTTTGTAATGCGTGACACCCTTCGCCCCGCGGATGTTCGTTTCCACTTTCACGACGGCAATCGTGTACGCCGTCTTCTCCTTCACCGATGGATACGCCGGGGCGGCGACGGTGTCCTTCTCGATGGAGGTGACCTTGCCGATGACGGCGACGTCCGACGTCACGGCCCGGACGAGCGGGGTGAAGTCGGCCATGCGATCGGCCCGCGCACCCGCGTTGCTGCAGGCGATCAGGACGGTGGTGATCAGGGCGGAACGCATGGCCGACTCCGAGAGTGTGGAGAAAGGGTCACTTCTTCTTGGCGACGTACTTTTGGATCTGGTACTTCGCACCGGGGCCGGCGAGCCACTCTGCGAACGCCTTGTGCATCGTGCTGCCGAAGTTGTCGCCCGCTTTGAATTCGGGCAGCTTCCAGCCGTCCTTCTCCGTCAGGCCGAGTCCGGAGAAGGTCCCTTGGAGATTGAACCCGCCGACCTGCGAAGTCGTGCCCCATTCGAGCGCCGCGAGCCCTTTAAGGATCGCCTGACTCTCTTCGAGGGGGACCGCTTCGGTCGTCCGCTCGGCGCCGGTGTCGCTCGGGCTCCGATAGCTCGTCGCGAGAGCGGCCGCGGCGAGGGCTTTGTCCTCCACTTTCTCTGCCTTCAGCGCTTTCGCGGGATCCGCCAGCAGTTTGCCGATGGCTTTCACCTGATCCACGACTTCCCGATTCGCATCGGTGACGGGCTGCGGGGCGTTCATCCAGTTCATCACGTAGAAATTGCCTTCGTGATGCTTGCTCAGGAAGAGCAGGTATTCCTGTTTCTCGACGAGGTTCTGCCCCGAGCGGAGGCCGGGCTGGAAGGCGACCTTGACGTGCGTTTCCGTTTTGAAGCCGCGGATCGCGGAGGTGACTTTGAGCGTCGCCACGGAGAGCGACTGCTTGTCCTTCGTACCGGGGGCAGAAGTGAGTTCGACGGAGTCTTTGTCGATTTCGGTCACGGTGCCGATGAGCACATACGGCGCGGTCGCCGCACTCACGACGGGCGTGTTGCCCGGCGCCCGCTTGGCGAATGCAAAGGAAGGCACGAGCATCAGCAGGGCGGCGAACAGGAGGAGGCGCTTCATGGGAACTCCGGAATGGGAAATCACTTCTTCGCTTTGGCGACGGACTTCTGGAAGCGGAACTTGGCCCCGGGGCCGGCGAGCCACTCCTGAAACGCCTTCTGCATGACGAGGTTGTGGTTCTCGCCCGGCTTCGCGATCGGATGCTTCCAGCCATCGTTCGCGGAGAGGCCGAGGAGCTGGTAGGAACTCGTGAGGGTCGTGTAACCCGTGATGGCCACCGTGTAATCGCCCTCGGCAATGGCTTTGAGGATTGCTGCGTTCTCGTCCGCGTCGAGCGCGACGCGTTCGGTGGCGCCGCGGCTCGCGGCCTGGCGGTAGTGCATCAGCAGCACAACTGCCGCGAGCGCCCGATCCTGGGCCTTCTCCGCTTTGAGCGCCTTCATCGGATCGGCGATGGCGCCCGCGGCGAGCTTGACTTCGGCGACTGCCGCTTCCGCCGGCAATTTCTGCGGCGGAGTCGAATAGGTGTAGGTGTAAAAGCCACCGACGGGGTGCTTCTGGAGGATCAGAAGGTACTCCCCGCCCTCGTCGAGATTGAGATTGCGGTCGTCTTCGAGGAAATCCTCGCGCGCGGGTTCCGCCCGGCGGATGAAGCCGACCTTCAGGTGGGTCGTGTTCTTGATCCCGAGGATCGCCGTCTCGACCTTGACGATGGCGACCGTGTAGGCGGTGGTCTCCTTCGCATCGGGATGGGCCTTCACCTCGGCGAGTTCCTTCTCGATGCCCGTCACTTTGCCGAGGACCGCAGCATCCGATTGCACGAGCTGCTGGGCGACGCCGAGCGGGGCGAGAGTCTCCCGCGCCAACGCCGAGGGGGCGAGGCTCAGCAGCAGAATCAGTGCGGGAATCGTGCGGCGCATCGCGGCTCTCCGAAACGAGACTTAACGGCAATCGTACCAGAAGTAGAAGGGCCTCGCGATGTCCGTTACACGACCGTTGCGCTCAGCCCTCGACGCCCGGCGCCGTCATCGTCTCGGGGCGGACGACGGCGTCGAATTTCTCGGCTGTCAGCGGCGTGCCATCCTCCAATTGCGGGGCAAGTTTGACCGCCTCTTCGCGGAGAGTTGTGCCATTGTGGTGGGCCGTCTTGGCGATCTTCGCGGCGGCGTCGTAGCCGATGTGCCGGTTGAGCGCGGTCACGAGCATGAGCGAGTTGTTCAGGTAGCCCGCGATCCGCTTTCGATTCGCCTCGATCCCCTTGCGCACCTGCACGGGAGACTTCGAGCGGATCTCCGATTGATCGACTTCCACTCGGCCCGTGTCCGGATTCGTGCAATATTCCAAAGCCTCGTAATCGGTCTCGGGCATGTCGGCGGCGCAGTGTTCGCGATAGCTCCGGCACGCGTCGGTGAGTAGCCGGACGCTGTGCAGGAAGTTGTGGATGATGACCGGCTTGAAAACGTTCAGCTCGAAGTTCCCCTGACTCGCGGCGAAGCCGATGGCGGCGTCGTTCCCCATCACCTGCACGCAGACCATCGTCATCGCTTCGCTCTGCGTCGGGTTCACCTTCCCCGGCATGATCGACGATCCCGGTTCGTTCTCCGGAATCGACAGTTCCCCCAATCCGCAGCGCGGCCCGCTCGCGAGCCAGCGGATATCGTTGGCGATCTTCATCAGCGCGGCCGCGAGCGTCTTGAGCGCCCCGCTGGCGAACACCATCGCCTCGTGCCCCGCGAGGGCTTGGAATTTGTTCGGAGCCGTGATGAAGGGCCAACCGGTGATAGTCGCGATGGCCATCGCGCTCCGGACGGCGAACTCGGGGTGGGCGTTCAAGCCGGTGCCGACGGCGGTGCCGCCGAGGGCGAGTTCGCCGAGCATCGGCAGCGAAGCTTGCACGGCCCGGAGGCCGCAATCGATTTGGGCGACGTAGCCGCCGAATTCCTGGCCGAGTGTCAGCGGCACGGCGTCCATGAGGTGCGTCCGACCGATCTTCACGATGTCTGCAAACTCGACCGACTTCGTCTCGAACACATCGCGCAATGCCGTGACACTCGGGATCAAACGGTGCACGAGTTCCTCGACGGCGGCGATGTGCATGGCCGTAGGAAATGTGTCGTTCGACGACTGCGACATGTTCACATCGTCGTTCGGGTGGACGCCGTTCTTATCGCCGCGCGGCACGCCGCAGAGTTCCGCCGCACGGTTGGCGATGACTTCGTTGGCGTTCATGTTGGTCTGCGTGCCGCTGCCGGTCTGCCAGATCCGCAGGGGGAAGTGGGCGTCGAGCGTCCCCGCGATCACTTCGTCGCACGCTTGCAGAATCTTGGGCAGTTTCGCTTCGACGCTCACGAGGTCCTTCGGCTTCGCTTTGTACAGGCCGAGGTCGCGGTTCACCTGCGCCGCGGCTTTCTTGAGGATCCCGAAGGCGCGGATGAGCGGTCGGGGCATGACGTCCGAACCGATGGCGAAGTGGACGAGGCTGCGGGCCGTCTGCGCGCCGTAGTAGCGGTCGGCCGGGACGCGGATGAGGCCCATGCTGTCGGATTCGAGGCGGAACTCGGCCATGTGCGGATACCTGCGAAGGCGGTCGGGAGGGAATCGCGATTGTATTCCGTGAGAATCCGGATCGACACGGTTTCAACGGGGCAGTTTGCTCGGGGCTTCGTCTTTGATGGGG
>JAYVTJ010000843.1:0-1608 GCA_043774415.1 Fimbriiglobus sp.
GCCCCGTAGCGGAAGTCGCCAGACTTCCGATCCCCGATTGTTGTGGTGAACCATCGGAACTCTGGCGAGTTCCGCTACGAATGCCACTCCCCATCTCCAATCGACGACCCCCGTAGCGTAAGTCGCCAGACTTCCGATGCCCGACTGCCAGAGTCCACTGGCGCAGCCTCACTGGACAATCCTCCAACTTCCACTACCATATCTCCAGACAATCTCGGGATCGAACACTTCTACTTCTATCCCAACCCAGTACCGTGCTCAAAAGGAAACGATGGAGTCCCCAGCCTCGCCATTGCCCGAATCCGCCGAACACTTCGCCTCACCGTCCGAAGCTCCTCCGCCGTTCCGCGAAGACGATGAACCCGAAGCGCCCTTCGACCCCCTCGCCGGCGGCGTCCCCTACCGCGACATGAAGCTCAACAAGTCGCTCATGGATGCCCTCACGCACGCCGGCTACGAGTACTGCACCCCCGTCCAGAGCGCCGTGATTCCCCCCGCCATGCGCGGTAAAGACGTCATCGGCCAAGCGCAAACGGGCACCGGGAAGACCTGCGCATTCCTCGTCCCGTTCCTCAACCGCTGGCGTCCGCACAAGACCAAAGGACCCATCGGCCTCGTGATGCTGCCGACGCGCGAACTCGCCCTCCAGGTGGCCCGCGAAGCCGAGAAGCTCGCCCCGAGCCGGCACTTCAGCACCATCGCCGCGTACGGCGGCACCGGGATGCAGACCCAACTCGCCGGTTTGGCCAAGGGCTGCGATCTCGTCGTCGGCACCCCCGGCCGGATGCTCGATCACCTCCGCCGCGGTTCGATGACCCTCGACCACGTCAAGTACGTCGTCCTCGATGAAGCCGACCGGATGCTCGATATCGGCTTCCGCCCGGACATCGAAAAGATCCTCCGCCGCTGCCCCGAGCAGCGCCAGACGCTGCTGATGAGTGCCACGGTGCCCGACAGCATCAAGAAGCTCGTCGATCGCTACATGCAGAACCCGATCCACCTGAACCTCTCGCCGAAGACGCTTACGGTGGACAAGATCCGTCAGGCGTACATCACCGTCGAGAAGGATCGCAAGTTCGACCTGCTGTTGAAGGTGATCGAGCGCGAGCAGCCGAAGCAGTGCATCATCTTCGTCGAGCGCAAACGCTGGGCCGACGACCTGCTCCGCCGGATGAAGCAGCACGTGCCGGGCACCTACGCGATCCACGGCGACCTCACGCAGACGCTGCGCGAGAAGATCATGGCGGCCTTCCGCACCGGCCGGGTGAAGTACCTCATCGCCACCGACGTGGCGAGCCGGGGCATCGACGTGACGGGGATTTCGCACGTCATCAACTACGATCTGCCGAACGATTTGGAGAACTACGTCCACCGCATCGGCCGGACGGGCCGCATCGGGAAGGACGGCGTCGCCATCGCCTTCGTTCAGCCCGAAGAGAGCGACCAGCTCACGCAGATCGAGAACTTGATCAACCGGCTGATCGAAGAGGATCGCATCGAGGGCTTCGAGGCCTACACCCCCCGCAAGCGCTACGACACGCCGAAGCTCGCTTCGACGGTCTTCGAGAACATGCCAGTGGCGGAAGTGGTGCCCGAGGAAGCGAAGAA
>JAYVTJ010000844.1:0-3421 GCA_043774415.1 Fimbriiglobus sp.
TGATGGCTCGTTCCCGCGACGACGATGACGACGACGATGAGGACGAGAACCCCCGGAAGAAGTCCCGCCGTCCGGTGGATGACGACGAGGACGACGAACCGGTGCGTCCCGCGGCGAAGAAGAAGCCGGCCAAGCCCATCGACGATGACGATGAGGACGACGACGATACCCCGCCGCCGAAGAAGAAGCCGGTTGTCAAGGCGGCGCCGAAGAAACGGGTCGATGACATCGATGATGAAGACTACGATCCGCCGCCGAAGAAGAAGCCGGCGGCGAAGAAGCCCATCGTCGACGATGATGATGAAGACGACACGCCCAGGAAGAAGAAAAAGCCGGTCGCCAAGGAAGATGACTACGAGGAAGACGACGACGATGATGATGATGCGCCGCGGAAGTCGAAGTACAAAGGCAAGGGAAAAGGGAAGAAGGGAGGCCTTCCAAAGCCGCTGCTGATCGGCGGAGTGCTCGCACTGCTCTTCCTCATCTGCGGCGGCGCAGCGCTCGGTAGCTACTTCATGTTCTTCAACGACAGCCCGAAGGCCGCAGTGGAAGACGTCATTGAGGGGTACGATAAAGGAGATGGCGGCCGAGTTTGGGATAGGTTGGACAACAACACCCAAGCGGAATTGACCAAATCGGGAGAACTCATTGCCAAAAACTCACCCGATGCAGCCAAGTATAAAGAAAAGAAAGACCGTGACTTTTTTGTAGCGCTGGTGGCAGACAAGAGGGATCCGATTAATCCGTTCAGTGCAGGCAAACCGACGATCGAATCCTACACCAGTAGTGGCAATAGCGGTTCTGTTGTGATTCGGATGCCCGATGGAAAGTCGAAGACTGTGCAGTGCGTCAAGCAAGACGGCCGCTGGAGAATTCAATCTTGGCTGAACCCGCGTTGAAGAATTTACCCCACCTCCGCGGGCAAGCTCCAGTCGATTGGGACTTCTCCGCTCGCTTCCAGCGCCGAGTTCACCTTGCTGAAGGGCCGACTGCCGAAGAAGCCGTTCTCCGCCGAGAGCGGTGACGGGTGAACCCCCTTGATAATCGTGTGCCGCTTCGCATCGACGCCCGCCGCTTTCTTCTGCGCGAAGCTGCCCCACAGCAAGAAGACCACCCGGTGCGGCAGCGCGTTCACCGCCGCGATGGCCGCATCGGTGAACGTTTCCCAGCCTTTGCCCTTGTGGCTATTCGGCACCCCCGCACGCACCGTCAGCACGGCGTTGAGCAAGAGCACCCCGCGCTCGGCCCAGCTTTCGAGATAGCCGTGCTTCGCGGGCGGGATGCCCAAATCGCTTTCGAGTTCCCGGTAGATGTTGCGCAGAGATCCCGGCAATCGCACACCCGGCCGCACCGAGAAGCAGAGTCCGTGGGCGTGCCCCGGCGTGGGGTAGGGATCTTGCCCCAAGATCACAACGCGGACTTTGTCGAGCGGCGTCGCACGGAAGGCATTGAACACATCCAGTCCCGGTGGGAGGATGTCGGACGCTTTGCGTTCTTCGACGATGAACTGCCGGAGTTCGGCGAAGTAGGGTTTCGCGAACTCTGCGCCGACGGCGCGTGTCCAGCTGTCGGGGAAGTTCGTAGGCAGGAGTTTGGGATCGACCGTCGGGGCCGCGGCTTCCGGCACGATCGTTTCGACGATTGCGCCGACCGCCTCCTCGAACAGCGTTGTGGAGTTGGCTTCCGCCTTCGATTTGCGCTTTCCCACAATCGCTCTCCGGTGTCCGAATCCGCAGTCCTTCATTGTTCTCTTGAACGGCGGGTCAGAGAAGGTATATTTACCAGCGCACGCACCCGTAGCTCAATTGGATAGAGCGTCTGCCTCCGGCGCAGAAGGTTACAGGTTCAACTCCTGTCGGGTGCATTGCTCAGCCGATGATCGTATCAACTCCAGCGCCATCGCGTCGAGATCTGCAGCATTCGCCGAGGCGAGGACGGCGGTTTCCGACACTTCGGGAAAGCTGCGGCGCAGCGACGCCGAGTAGCCGGGATCGTAGTGCGATTCCAGCAGATCGGCGACGAGAGCGGGCCATTCGCCCGCATCGATCAGCCCGATCCATTTCCCGAGTCGGCCGCCCCGCAGCCGGCCCAATTCTCGCTTCAGCATCTCCGGATCGGCGACGAAGTGGGGGTACTCATTCAGCAAGTGCTCCACACGCTCGGCGAACGGCATGCCGACCTCCACTCCGCCGGAGACTTTCATCGCGGCCCACAGCGACTTGGAAATGTACAAGTTCCCGATGCGATGACTCTCCGCCTCCAGCCAGACCGGGGAACTCGGATCCAATTGGAACAGCGCGGCGAGCAATCGCGAGTCGAACGCCTTCTGGGATGGCTGAGGACCGACGGCACCGAGGACCGAACCGCGGTGCCCCGCCAGTTCTTCCAAATCGAGAATCTGCGTGCCCCGGGCAGCTAGCCGATGCAGGAGCCGCGTCTTGGCCGTTCCGGTCAGGCCGGCCAGTAACCGGTAGCGGAAGCGGGGCGACTGGGCATCGAGTTCGCTCAGGACATGCGCTCGGTAGGTCTTGTAACCGCCTTTGAGAACCGTGACCCGCCATCCGACCGCCGCGAGCACCGTCGCGAAGCTGGCCGAGCGCTGGCCGCCGCGCCAGCAGTAGACGAGCGGCCGGTAGTCGCGGGGTCGGTCGGCGAAGTGCGTCGCGAGATGCAGGCCGATGTTCCGCGCGACTAACCCCGCGCCCAGCCTCCGTGCCGCGAATGTGCCTCCGTGCCGGTAGAGCGTCCCCACCTCGGCCCGCTCCCCATCCGAAAGCACCGGCAAGTTGATCGCTCCGGGCGCGTGATCTTCGGCGAATTCCCCAGGCGAGCGCACGTCGATCACATCGTCGAACGGGCCCTGCGCCCGGCGATCCCAAAACCGATCGAGGATCATCGGGGTGTTCGTCATGTCCGACTTATCACCTGTCCCCAGTGCCCGGAAGACTTTCAGGGGGCATCTTACCTCTGCTTCCTTACGGCTCACGTGAAGAGTTTCGAGATCGGCTCGCCCGGTGTGCAGCGGGCGAGTTTGCCATTGGGGTCGGTGTAGTGCGTGTCGGAGGGGATGCCCAAGGTGAGCAGCATCGTTGCGGAGAGGTCGCCCGGCGAAACGGGATTCGAACGAGGCTCTGCGGCGTGGCGATCACTGGCCCCGTAGGCCGCACCCGGTATGATGCCGGCCCCCGCGAGGACGACCGAATAGCACTTCGGCCAGTGCTTGCGGCCCGGCGAACCGCCGAGGAAATTCTTTTCGACGGCGACCGTCGGCGCGCGGCCGAACTCGCCCAGGCAGACCACGAGGGTGGTGTCGAGCAAGCCGCGCTCGCGCAGGTCTTCGAGCAGCGTCGAAAAGCTCCGGTCGAAGCGCGGCAGCAGGCGATCCTTCATCGCCTCGAAGATGTCGTTGTGCGTGTCCCAC
>JAYVTJ010000845.1:0-1960 GCA_043774415.1 Fimbriiglobus sp.
TTCTCTGATCCTCTTCATCCTGCCTTTCATCCGTGTCATCCGTGTCCCTCTGGTAGACACGAAACGGATCTCTCTATGCGAATCATGTCCCGCCGGAAGATGCTGCAAACCTGTTCGACCGGGTTCGGGGCCGTCGCGCTCTCGGGCCTCCTCGCCGATTCGTCGGCGAAGGATGTCCCCGACGGCGCTGCGCTGAAAAAGCCGCACCGGCCGGCGAAGGCGAAGCGCGTCATCTTCCTCTTCATGTCGGGCGGGGTGTCGCACGTTGATTCCTTCGACCCGAAGCCGCGATTGGCGAAGGACCACGGCAAACCGATGCCCGTGAAAGTCGAGCGGACGATGTTCAACAACAACAGCAACATCATGGCCAGCCCGTTCGCCTTCGCCCCGGCGGGCAAGTGCGGCATGCCGGTCAGCACCATGTTCCCGCATATCGCGAAGGTGGCCGACGAACTCGCCCTCATTCGCTCGATGACTTCGTCGGTGAACGAGCACGCCCAAGCCAACTTCTTCATGCACAGCGGCTTCCCGATCATGGGCTATCCGAGCGCCGGCGCCTGGACGACCTACGGCCTCGGCAGCGAGAGCCAGGAACTCCCCGGCTACGTCGTGCTCCAGAGCGGGCACGCGGTCGCCCCGCACGGCGGCGTCAGTCTCTTCAGCAACGGCTTCCTCCCGGCCCAGCACCAGGGGTCGATCCTGAAGGCCGATCAGCCCGAGGCGATCCGCAACATCCGCCCGGCCGGGCCGAAGGCCGCCCAGCGCCGCCGGCTCGATTTCGTGAAGGGCTTCGATCAAGCGCTGCTCGAAGACACGGCCGATGCCGGGATCGACGCCGCGATCCGCAACGGCGAAACGGCGTTCCGCATGCAGACGGCCGTGCCCGAACTCTGTGACATCTCGGGCGAGAGCGCCGCCACGCAGAAGCTCTACGGCGTCGATTCCAAGAACCCCGAACTCGCCGCGTACGCCCGGCAGTGCCTGCTCGCCCGCCGGCTCGTCGAGCGCGGCGTCCGCTTCGTCGAACTCAGTTGTCTGACGCAGAACATCGGCGCGGGCGGTGCCCCGAACCCGTGGGATCAGCACGGCGACTTGCAGAAGGGCCACGCGGCGATGGCCCTCCAAGTGGATCAGCCGATCGCGGCGTTGATTGCGGATTTGAAGGCGAAGGGCTTGCTCGACGAGACGCTTGTCGTCTGGGCCGGGGAGTTCGGCCGCACGCCCTTTTCGCAGGGTGGCAACGGCCGCGATCACAACCCGATGGGCTTCAGCGTCTGGCTCGCCGGCGGCGGGGTGAAGGGCGGCAGCATCTATGGAGCGACCGACGACCTCGGCTACTACGCCGTCGAAGACAAGTGCACGGTTTACGACCTCTGGGCCACGGTGCTGAACCAGTTGGGCGTCGATCACGAGAAGCTGACCTACCGGTACGGCGGGCGGGATTTCCGGCTGACGGATGTGCACGGGAACGTCCTCACGAAGGTGGTAGGGTGAGAGGCCAAGGGGGCTGAGTGGAGGCCTGAGCTATTCTTCATTTTGCTTCAGTGTGCGGCCTGTCAGATCCCGCCATTCGATCCATCCGTTTGCGGATCGGCCTAACACGACCCCCGCTGCAGCCGAAGGGCTTGAAAATAGGTGGTCTCGTGTGAATACGAAATTGCCATTTTCAAGCATCAGCACACCATCGGCGATGAGTTGTTGTTTCAACTTCGCAATCGAATCAGGAATCGAAGGCACGCCACTGTTCGATGCCGTTGAATCCTTGAGCACAACCAATCCGTCATTCGATATGACAGCACGAGCGTTTGCTCCACGAACAGCAGTGATTCGATACTCTTGAGCAGCGGTGGTGGCCGGGCTGACTAAGGGCCTGTTACGAAATAACCTTTACAACTTCGACTTGGGCCGGATGCGGTAGTTCCACTCGCCGTGGAAGGCATCCGGCAAGCATTTCACCCCG
>JAYVTJ010000846.1:0-1616 GCA_043774415.1 Fimbriiglobus sp.
GCATCGGCGGCAAGGATTCCGCGCAGATCGGCAAGCTCTTCAAGGGGCATTACCAGGGCCGCCGCTTCGCCTTCGGCTACCCCGCGTGCCCTCGTCTCGAAGATCAAACCGCGCTGATGGAGCTGATCGACCCGAGCCGCGTCGGCATCTCGCTCACAGAGCAGTTTTTACTTGAACCGGAGCAGAGTACGACCGCCATCGTCTTCCACCATCCGAACGCGAAGTACTTCAACGTGAAGCGCGGCGGCGAAGTCGAGTTCGAGTGAAGCGATTCTTGTAGGTCGGTGCCCAGTCCGCGAGGCCCGACATGCCCCATTCGAGAGTGTCGGGCCTCGCGGACTCGGCACCGACCTACGCTCCGCAGTCTCATTCGTGAACTATGATGTTCACATGACTCAGTCCGCCATCCAGATCGACTCCCTCCGGGTGCAGTACGGCAAATTCGTCGCCGTGGACAATCTGAACCTCGACATCCGCAGGGGCGAACTCTTCGGCCTGCTCGGGCCGAACGGCGCCGGCAAATCGACGACCATCCGCGTGCTCATCGGCCAGCGAGTGCCCACCGCCGGGAAGGTCACGGTCTGCGGTTTCGACGTCGTGAAGGAGTGGGCGAAGATCAAGCCGCTTTTCGGCTACGTTCCGGATCGCGACAACCACTTCGACGAATTCACCGGCCGGCGCAACTTGGAATTCTTCGCCGACCTGTACGCCGTGCCCCGGCTGCGCGTCCGCGATTGCCTGCGCATGGTCGAACTCGACGACGCCGGCGACGTGGCCGTGAAGGGGTACTCCCTCGGCATGCGACGCAAGCTCCTGCTCGCGCGGGCGCTGCTCCACGATCCGCAGGTGCTCTACCTCGACGAACCCACGGCGAACCTCGACATCCACTCGACCGAAGTCGTCCACCGGATTCTGCGCGAGCGCGTGAAGAATGGAGCGACCGTGGTGCTGACGACGCACGATATGAAGGAAGTCGAAGAGATCTGCGACCGCGTCGGCATCGTCTGCAAGGGGAAGCTCGTCGCCCTCGATTCGCCGCTGGCGTTGCGCCAAGAGCACACCGAGAAGAAGGCCGACGTGATTTTGAAAACCGGCGAGCGGCTCACCATCGATATGGATACGCCGGCCGATCAAGCGCGGTTGGCCGGGATCGTATCGAGCGGTGCGGCCGCGAGCATCCGGACGCGCGAGTTCGACTTCCACGCGACGTTCTTGAAGCTGACGGGATTGAACTTCGAGTGACCGAGAATTTCGGATTTCGGATTTGGGATTGCGGATTTCATAATGCCGGAACGCGTCGAAGAGCACTTCTTCGATTCCGAAATCCGCAATCCCAAATCCGAAATCTCCTCACATCCCCGTCGCCTCTTCGATCTTCCCGTTCCGCCACGCCTTCCGCAGACTCCACCGGTAGAAGACCTGCGAGATCGCCACGAGCGCGACCGTCGTGATCGCGAGCATCCCCGCCAGCTCCCCCGTCTCCCACGCCGCCAGCGGCGACTGCCCCAGCGGCGATCCCGCCGGTGCCCGCCCCGTAATTGCCCGGCGCATCCCTTCGAGCCAGTATGTCGTCGGCAGGCTCAACCCCACATATTGCAGGCCGCGCGGCAGCACGG
>JAYVTJ010000847.1:0-2813 GCA_043774415.1 Fimbriiglobus sp.
GGGTCTCCTGACGGCGGCGAGCAACAGCGGAAGCTACCGCGATCGATCGTTCACGGTGATTCCGGAAGGGACCGTGAAACTCGGATGGGACTTCACCGATCGCATCCGCGTGAACGCGGGCTACTCGGTGCTCTATTGGAACCAAGTTCGCCGCGCGGCCGATCAGATCGACACGACGATCCTCGCCCCGGGGCGTCCGCGGTTCCCGGACGACACAACCGACTTCTGGGTTCAGGGCTGGACGGTCGGCCTCGACCTGCGCTACTGATTTGCCGCATCCAACTTCGCGAGCGCCCGCCGCGCGGCACGAGCGTTCCGCGTGTCGCCGCGGGCTTTCAACTTCAGCGGGGCGACCGCGGCCGCGGCGTCTTTGGCGCCGAAGTGTTCGAGGCTGCGGATCGCCGCCAACTGCACATCTTCGTCGCGATCTTGGAGCAGTTCCACGAGGCGCGGGATCGCGAGCGCCGGCGACTTGTCGAACCGTCCGAGGGCTTCGGCCGCTTGCTGGCGCGGCTTCCCCTCCTTCGCCCGACTGAGCCGATCGACACCGGGGAAGTCGGCGTCCGTCGCGGGGATCAGCCGGCCGAGCGCTTCGACGGACGCCAGTCGCGCGCCGAGTTGGCCCTGCAATCCCGCGCGGATGAGCTGGGCTACATCCGCCGACCGGTTTTCGGCGCGGGCCTGGGCGATCTTCGCCCACTGCGCGAGTTCCGGAATCGGCGACTTCGCAAGCGCGGCGAATGCGTCGCCGAGCGCGGTCGGAGGCGGTTCCACTTCGGCGAGCGCCTGCGCGGCGCGGACGCGCACGGTCGCGCTGGGATCGCCATTCGCCAGCGCCGCGAGCTTGGAAACCAGTGCGGGCGATGCGGGTTTCAACCGCGGTGCGAACTGGACGGCCCGCTCGCGGAGTTCACCCGATTTCTCGTCGAGCAGCTTCAGCACGAGCGTCGAAACTTCGGGAGCCGCCGGGGCAATCGCGAGCAGCGCCGCGAGGGCACCGCTCCGCAAATCATCGGTGGCTTTGCCGTCGCCCGCAGTTGTGAGCAGCGTCGGCTTCGCGGCGATCCCCGCCGGGCCGAGTTCGGCGAGCGCGGCGATGGCCGTCTGCCGGACATCCGCATCTTCGTCGGTCGCCGCGGCTGTCGCGAGTTCCCCGGCGGCGGGGGCCGCGAGTGGGCCGAAGTCGGCGAGGGCGTTGACGGCGGCGGTGCGCACGGTCGCGGAATCGTCCTTGAGCCGCTTCGCCAGCAGCGCGAGCGCCGCACGGCGGCCTTTGGCATCGAGCGTTGCCACGTAGGCGATCGCGAGTTGGCGGATGACCGGTTCGCCGTCGTCGAGCAGGGGCAGCACCTGCGGTGCAAGCCCGCGGCCGGTCGGCCCCATGCGCGCGATGACGTCGAGGCCGAGCCCGCGCAGTTCGGCCTGCATGTTCTCGAGCGCGAGTTTGAGGAGCGGAGCCGCCTTCGCCGAATCGCCCGTGACCGTCGCGAGCGCACGACAGGCTTCCAACCGCACCCGCGGACTTTCGGCCTGGCGATCCATGATCTTCTCGATCGCGGCCGCAGTCGCCTTCGCCGGCGGCCCGATTTCGCCGAGCGCATAGAGGGCTTGGTAGACGATGAGCGGATTCTTCTCCTCAAGCAGTTTGCCGAGCGGTTCGACGCTGCTCGCGCCGATGCCGATGAGGAGGTTGAGCAGGGTGAAGTCGATTGGCTCGGCCCCGTTCGGCGGAGCTTCCTTCGCGCTCTTGCGGATCGCCTCCGCAACATCGGATGCGGCCGGGGCGGCCTTCGCGCCGAAGTCGAGCAGGCATTCGGCGGCCGTCGTGCGGATAAACTTGTCCGTATCGCCGAGGGCTTTGCGGAGGGGATCGATCGAATCGGCGGGGAGCGGTTTGAACGCCCCGAGTTGCTCGGCCGCCGTGAGGCGCACCCCGGCATCGGTGTGGGAGAGGAGCGCCACGACAGGGGCGGCCGACTTCACCCCGAGTTCGCGCAGGCAGTTGTACGCGGCATCGCGCACGAACGCCGAGGGGTCTTCCGCGAGCGGCCAGACTTTCGCCGCCGTGGAGTTTGCCTTGGTCCCCAATCGCGCGATGGCGACCAGCGTGTGCTCGCGCACGGCCGGACTCGCTTCGCTCAAGCCTGCGATCAGCGTCGGCAGGCCGCGCTCGAGCGCCGCTTTCTCTCCGTCGTCGCCGCAGCGGAGCAGGGCCATCACCGCCGCTTCACGGACGCTATTGGGCACGTTCGGCAGCACTTGGCCTTCGCCGAGGTTCGTCTTGTCCTTCAGCGCTTCGAGCAGGCCGGGGATCACGGCCGGGTCTTCTTCGGCGAGGTCGGCAAGTTGCGACGCCGTCGCCAGTTGATCGGCGCGCTTAGTCTTGGCCAACTGCTTCAGCAGCTTTGCCGTCTCCGATTGCACTGCCGGAGAAGGGACATTGGGTGCGTCCGGACCCGGGGCGGGTTCGACAGGCGGCGCTTTCTTCTTGCATCCGCACGCGAGGGAAAGAGCGAGCGCGGTGAAGATGACGAATCGAAACATGGATGATGACCCCCGGCCGCACCGAACCGATGCTGCCTCCAGAATAGCGGATCGAATGACCGTGCGAATACAATTCCTCCATGGTGGACCCGCCGCAGCAAGTCTCGGAAGAATTGGCAGCACCTCCGGTCCAAGCCACCGGCGCGCGGCGCTGGCTCTTCCTCGCCCTCGGCCTGTTCTTTATCGGCGTCGCGGTGCTCGGGGCCATTCTCCCGGTTCTCCCGACGACGCCGTGGGTGCTCCTCGCGGGATACTGTTTCGCGCGGTCG
>JAYVTJ010000848.1:0-4746 GCA_043774415.1 Fimbriiglobus sp.
TAATATCTGCGATCCCTCCGGGATCAAAACCGTCGCGCCTCCGATCCGTCCGATCACTTTGCCGACGGGGATCGTGTCCCCTTCTTTCGGGCCGTCCGCGGCGATGTGCAGCGTGCCGCCGGCAATCGATTCGATCTCCTGAACGGCCTTGTCCCCCTCCACGGAGAAAAGTGGTTCGCCGGCCTTCACGCTGTCGCCGTCGCGCTTGAGCCAACCCATGAAGACGCCTTCCTCCATAGTCCAGCCCAGTCGCGGCAGCACAATCTCGGTCATGGTCGCAAGTCCTTTCACTCGGCCAGCAGATCGCGGATCGCACGGATCAGTTCGTCGACGCCGGGCACCACGGCTTTTTCGAGCGGCGGGCTGTACGGCGTTGGGGCGTGGACCCCATTAAGCCGGCGTATCGGCGCATCCAGATCGTCGAAGCCCTCGTCGGCGACGCGGGCCGCGATCTCGGCGCCGACGCCGAACGGGCCGAACGTCTCGTCGGCGATGAGCAGACGACCGGTCTTGCGCACCGAAGCGAGGATCGTGGGAAGGTCGAGGGGTGCGACCGTGCGCGGGTCGATGAGTTCGATGGAGATCCCCTCGCGCTCGAGCGCCGCGCACGCCAGCAGCGCTTTCGGCACCATCGCGGCCAAAGCGACCACCGTGGCGGCGGTACCCGTGCGGACGACGGACGCCACTCCGAAGGGGATCTCATAATCGCCTTCGGGCACCGGGCTCTTCGAGTTCAGCACCTCGCGCGGTTCGAGGAAGAGCACGGGGTCGTCGCAGCGAAGGGCGTAGGCGAGCAATCCCTTGGCATCGTAAGGGTTCGAGGGCACGACGACGCGCAGTCCGGGGATGTGGGCGAACTGCGAATAGTAGCTGCCCGAGTGGTGCGTGGCCGCGGCGTGGCCGATGCCGATGCACCCGCGCAGGAGCACCGGCATCTTCAGCCGGCCGCTCGACATGAACTGCATCTTGGCGATCTGATTGACGATCTCGCCCCAGGCGTCGAGGACGAAATCGGCGAACATGAAATCGACGACCGGCCGAGTGCCGGTCATCGCGGCACCGCAGGCGAGGCCGACGAAGCCGCGCTCGGCGATGGGCGTATCGCAGAGCCGCACGGGGCCGTACTTCTCGAACAACCCGGCCGTCGATTTGAAGTTCCCGCCCCGGATGCCGATGCCCTCGCCGAGTACGAAGATGTTCGGGTCGCGGGCCATCGCCGAAGTCAGCGCTTCGAGCGTGGCCTGCATGTACGTGATTTCGCGCGTCCCCGCCGGTGGCGGTATCGGCACGCTGCGCGGCTCGGAGTAAACGTGCGTGGACGCAGATGCGGCTTCGGGCCCCGGCGCGGCCTCCGACTCCGCTTGACCGGTGGCCACCCGCTCGACGATCCCGCTTTCCACTTCGGTCAGTTCGAGCTCGCTCGACTGCGGTAGGAGCACCGTGCGGAAGCGCTGGATCGGGCAGCGCTTCTTCCAGCGTTCGACGTCTTCCTTCGTGCGGTAGGTGAAGTCGCCCATGCCTTCCGAATGCGGGCGCGTGCGGTACGTCTTGCACTCCAGCAGCGTCGGACCTTCGCCGGCGCGGGCGCGCTCGAATGCTTGCTCGGCCGAGTCGTGAACCGCCATCACATCGTTGCCGTCGACAAGCACTCCCGGCATCCCGTAGCTGGCCCCGCGCCCCGCCACGTCCGTGTTCCCCGCGGAGTACGAAAACGGGACTTCGGTCGCGAACTGGTTGTTCTCGCAGACGAACAGCACGGGCAGCTTCCAGATGCTCGCGAGGTTCAGCCCCTCGTGGAAAGCCCCGTTATTCACCGCGCCATCGCCGAAGAAGGCGACCGCGACGCGGTCGAGCTTCAGCAGCTTGAAGCTGTACCCCGCCCCAGCCGCCTGGAGGATGCACGGCCCGACGATGCCGCTCGTGCCCATCATGCCGTGCTCGGGGGCGAAGAGGTGCATGCTCCCGCCGCGGCCGCGCGAACAGCCCGTGGCCCGGCCGAACAGCTCGGCCATCACCTGTTCCGGCGGCACGCCCTTCGCCAGCGCGTGCCCGTGGCCCCGGTGCGTGCTGAAGACGACATCGTCATCGGTGAGATGGGCGCAGACGCCGACCGCGATCGCCTCTTGGCCGACGTAGGTGTGGCAGGCCCCGTGGACCAACCCGCGCTGGTGACAGCGGGCGAGCGCCTCCTCCGTATGCCGGATGAGGAGCATCTCGCGGAACAGATCGAGACTCGTTTCGCTGGTCATTGGCCGATGGTTCCTCCCGCGTTCATGGCCATGTTGCCGCCGTCCATCGGGATGAGTGCGCCGCTGATCCACGACGATGCGTCCGATGCGAGCAGCACGACCAAGCCCTGGATGTCGGCCGGTTGACCGAGGCGACCGGCCGGTATGCCGCTGAGCCATTTCAGATGCATGGCGGGGTCGGCGGCCATCCGCTTTTCGAGGCTCGGATTCACAACTTGGGCCGGCAGGATCGCATTCACCCGCACGCCGCGTCCGGCCCATTCGGTGCTGAGTTCGCGCGTCATCTGCACGACCGCCCCCATCGCCATGCTGTAGGCGATGTGCCCGCGCCCGAGCGCGCTCATGCTCGCAAGCGAGCCGATGTTGAGGATGCTCCCGCGCCCGGCCGCGAGCATCCGTTTGCCCGCTTCTCGGCACATGCAGAAGCGCCCGAACACGAGGTTCTGGAAGACGCGCTGCACCGTCTCGATCGGCATCTCCTCCGGCTTCCCGAGAATCCCTTCCCCCGCGATGTTGCCGAGGAAATCGATCCGCCCGAAGTCGCGGTCGAGCTGGGCGAATAGCTGTCGGATCTTGTCCGGATCGGAGACATCGCAGACCACCGGCACCGCTCGGCGACCCAGAGCGGCGATATCCGCCGCGGTCTTCTCCAACCCTTCGGCGTTCAAGTCCGCGAGCATCACATCCGCACCGTGCTCGGCGAGCGCCAGCGCCGACGCGCGGCCGAGTCCGCTCGCTGCACCGGAGATGAGCGCCACGCGGCCGGTCAAATCGAATCGGGAACTGGGCACGTCATTCGCTCCGGGTCGCGGCGGATCGGGTTCGGACGATCAGGCTCAGCGCGCTGCCGGTGAACATGATAACCGCCATGAAGAGCAAGCCGCTGGTGAAAGTCTCATCCAGCGCTTTCAAACGCCCGACGATCACCGGGCCGAACAGGCCGCCGAGATTGCCCACCGAGTTGATGAGCGCGATTCCCCCTGCGGCGGCCGTGCCCCCCAAGAACGAAGCGGGCAGCGTCCAGAAGATCGGCAGCAGGCACTTCATTCCGACGAGCGTGACGACCATGCCCATAAAGAAGACCGGTAGGGACGGGGCGAATGCGATCGTCAGCCAGCCCAGCCCGGCCGTGAATGCGCCCGCCGCCATGTGGCAGCGCCGTTCCCCGGTTTTGTCCGAGTGCCGGCTGAAGAGGATCATCGCCGCGAGAGCGATCGCATTCGGAACCGCTGCGAGGAAGCCGATCTCCGCGGCGGTCCACGTCGAGAGCTGGCCCTTCAGAAACGTCGGCGCATAGAGCGTGTAGACGTTGTCGCCGACGGCGATGCTGAAGTAGATCGCGATGAGGAGCCAGATTCGCGGTTCCAAGAACGCGGCCAGCAGCGTGTGACTGCGGTGCGCCGCGACG
Organism: Fimbriiglobus sp.; assembly: GCA_043774415.1. Taxonomy (GTDB): domain Bacteria; phylum Planctomycetota; class Planctomycetia; order Gemmatales; family Gemmataceae; genus JALHQU01. The sequence continues at coordinate 3,658 of JAYVTJ010000848.1, forward strand.
GCGAGTTTCTCGCGCGCCAGTTCGTCGTTCAACCAATTGCGTTCGGCGGCCGTCAACCACTCGGCGTCCTCCGGTCGATCCTTCAGGAACCGTAGCGTTGCGAAACCCAAGATCACGGCGGGAATCCCTTCGAGGAGGAAGACCCACTGCCAGCCCCAGAGGCCAGCGCTGCCGTCCAAGTGGGTCTGGATCAATCCGGAGATCGGGTTGCCGAGCATGGGCGCGACGACGCCGCCCGTCATGAAGATCGCCACGGCCCGCGCCCGCACCCGCTCGGGGAACCACTGGCTCATGTAGAAGATGATGCCGGGGAAGAACCCGGCCTCGGCGACGCCGAGGAGGATGCGGAGGACACCGAAGCTCACGGGGCCGGTCGCGAACATCATCGCGGCCGAAATGAGGCCCCACGTCACGACGATCCGGGCCATCCAGGCGCGGGCGCCGACGCGCACCAGGATGATGTTGCTCGGCACCTCGAAGAGCAGATAGCCGACGTAGAACAGACCCGCGCCGAGGGCATAGGCTTCGCCGCTGAGCACGGGGTGTTCGCCGTCCACCATCTGCAGCTTGGCGATGGCGATGTTCGAGCGGTCGATCAGATTGATGACGTAGAGCAGGAAGAGGAACGGGATCAGTCGGAGGGTCACCTTCCGCAGGACGGCCGGTCCCGACACTTCCTCCGCCGGTCCGTCCGAGTCGGTCGCCGTCATGCTCGCAGCCATTCCGGCAGAGTGCCAATCTCGGAGACGATTGAGCGGAGTCGGTCGCGGACATCGGCGGGGAGGTCGATGCCGTCGATCCGGGCGCGGCGGTGCGTGGCCCATTCGCGCTCGCCGGGGAGCAGGATGCGTTCAATCCCGTCGGCGCACGGTGCGGCGTGGATCTCGTCGATCAGCTTCCGGAGTCGCGCTTCGAACTGCCCCGGTTCCGCCATGGCCGCGATGTCGAGCACGACGAACGAGGCGTTGTGCCACGAGGGGCGTGCGGCATCGTCGAACATCCAACTGCCGACCTGCCAGGTCGCGTGACCGCCGGGGAGGATCGCCGAGAGGATTTCGCACCAGAGGCCGAAGCCGTACCCTTTGTGCC
>JAYVTJ010000849.1:0-2928 GCA_043774415.1 Fimbriiglobus sp.
ATCGACTTCGAACTGACGCTCGATGCTCCGGCCGCGGCTTCGGGCCGATTGGGCATCCCGAAATCGGGCGGGAAGAAGGCCGACGATTCCGACAGCGAGTTCGAACTGAGCCTCGACGACAACTCGGGCGTCACCGATTCGATGGTGGATGACCTCAACTCGGAAGACAACAAGGGGGACATTTTCGAGACCGACTTCGAACTCCCCATCGTCGCCGACGACGAATCGGGCTCGGAAGTCGTCGCGATCGATTCCTCGGACACCGACCTCGAAAACTCCGACTTCGACATCGCCATCAGCGACGAGGACGCTCCGCTCGAAGACGAGAGCGCCAGCCAAGTGATGCTCGTGGACGACGAACCGGAACTGCTCGCGGACGACGATCTCGCCCCGGCCCGCAAGGGGAAGAAGCGACCGGTGCTCGGCGACGACGACGTCGCGCTCGACGATGTCGAAACCGACGAAGGGGCCTCGGCCAGTTCCGCGATGCGCCGCGCCCGCCGCGATGACGACGACGCCCCCGTGCGGACGGTCGTCGCCAAGCCCGCGACTTGGGGACCGCTCCCCGCGCTCGTCCTGCTCCCCTGCATGGTCATCGTGCTGATCGGCGGGCTGATGAGCTTCGAAGTGCTCCGGGGCATGTGGGGCTATCAGCAGCCGAACAAGCCGAGCGATGCCCTGGTCCGCGGCGTCGCCGACACCTTCGGGATGAAGGCGAGCGAGTAGGCGATCACTCGTCCGCCTTCCCCGGTTTCCGCGATGCCTTGCGCGCCGAGTTCTGCCGCTTATCGGCGACCCTTCGCTTCTTCGAAGATCGCGTCGGCTTCGTGGCGAAGCGCGGCTTCGGCGGCACGAGCGCATCCCGGATGTATTCCGCCAACTTCTCCAAGCAGATCTCCCGGTTCCGCGCCTGATCCCGGGTCTCCTGCGACGTGATCTGGAAACTGCCATCCAAATTGACACCGCTCGGATGGGCTTTTCGCAATCGCTCTTTCACGGCGTCCGAGATGGCCGCGCTCGCGGCGAGCGCCCACGAAAGCTGCGCTTTCGACGCCACTTTGTTCACATTCTGGCCACCGGGACCGCCCGATCGCGAGAAGGTCCAACTCAATTCGTCGTCGCCGAGGGCGACAGTTTCGGTGATCTGCAGCACGGTTCGACTCAGTGAAAAGCTGGCAACGATCTTTCGCCGCTCGTTTCGCTCGTTTCGCTCGTTTCGCTCGTTTCGCTCGTTTCGCTCGTTTCGATGCTTTCAGTCAGGGGGGTAGCGATATCGACCGAAACTGAAATCAACGGTCTTCCGAGGAGTATCGGCACACCCGGGAGTCGCAACCGGCTTGACGCTCCGGCGCCCTTTACCTTAGCATCATCCCGGGTCGGACTGCGAAGGCAAGGGGATGCGGAGCGATGGCAGCACACGTCGGCGGGCGGATGGAAACCAAAGCCCCCCTCCGCCTCACGGATCGGTCGGATCACCTCCGCCTGGTCGCGCTCGTCGCCGCGTCGCTGCTGCTGCACGCGTGGATGATCGGCAACAGCGCCATGACGGCCCGCGACAGCATCGGGTTCGCGCGGCTGGCGGTGAATCTGGTTCACCCCGCGGATGGGAAGCCACCGGCGGACGCACTCGGGGCCATCGTCGGCGGCGCCCAAGTCCACGACGGGATCGACCGGACGCTCCCCGAAGTGCTGAAGCGCGCCCAGCAGCCGCCGGGATATCCGCTGACGATTTTCGCCGCCTATTCGATCGTCAAGCGGATCGACCCCACGCCCGGCGGAGCCGTCCTCCACGATCGGATCCTGCTGTCGGCCCAAATTGCCTGCGCCGGAGCCATGATCCTGGCGGTCTTCCCGATGTACTGGCTCGGGCGGATGCTGCTCGATAAAAACCGGAGTCTCGCGGCCGTGCTGGTCTTCCAATTTCTGCCCGTAGTCGCGCGCGACACGAGCGACGGATTGAGCGAAGGGCTTTTCTTCCTCGGCCTCTCCTCGACGCTCGCCCTCGGAGTCGCGGGTCTGCGCAAGCAGAGCGTGGGACGGTTCCTCTTCTGCGGCCTCGCCGCCGGGATGACGTATCTGGTGCGCCCCGAAGGATTGGCGGTCGCCGTCGCCGCACTCGCGGTTCTGGCATGGCTGGCTCTGGCGAAGCTCCGGCCGCGGGCGAACATGCTGGCCTGCGCCGCGGCGCTCACGGTCGGGACGGGAATCGCGGCCGCACCGTACATGCTGCTCATCGGCGGGATCACGAATAAGCCGTCCGGGAAGCAGGCGACCGAGGAGTTCTCGAACCCCCGCTTCCAGAGCGCCGCGATACCGGATCGGGATGGACCGCTCTTCGCCGAGTGGCGCCGCGACGGAGATACTGCGACCGCGCCGACCAAGGTATTCGATGCGGCGGGGGCGATCCTGCGCGAGTACCTCCAGGCGTCGCACTGGGCCGTCGGCATCCTCGGCGCCGCCGGCTTCGCGCTGATGATCCGCCGCTTCCGCGATAATCCCGAGTGGCTGCTGCTCGCGGGGGCCGCGGCCATCCACCTCGCGGTGCTGGCGCGGGTCGCTTACGTTCAGGGCTACGCGTCCGAGCGGCACCTGCTTTCGCCCGCCTTCGCGGCGACCTACTTCGCGATGGCGGCGATGCCGACGCTCTTCGATCGGCTGAAGCGTCTGCCCGTGATCGGCGGCTTGTACAAGCGGCCGGCGGCGCTCTGGGTTTGGGTCGCGATGCTGGTCGCGATCTGCATCCCGAGCCTGCTGAAGCCGATGCACGCCAATCGGATCGGCTTCCGGGAAGGTGGGCTATTCCTGGCCCAGCGATTCGAACGGGAGAGTCGGACGGCACTCGAAGAGAAACTGCGAGTCGATCCGGCCGCCGATACGAATTTCGACTACGCGCGCCCGCAGTTGACGGATCCCAGCGAGTGGGTGCAG
>JAYVTJ010000850.1:0-1679 GCA_043774415.1 Fimbriiglobus sp.
GGAAGGGGGATGGCACAAGAAGCCGACGGAAGGCATCGGGGAAATCGAGATCTACGATTGCGACCGTTACTTCGCGCTCACCGGGCATCGGTTGAACGAGCACGGCATCGCCGATATCGGCCCGCTTCTGGCTCTGCTCGCGCTGGAATACGGCGATCCACCGAAGCCGCCGCGGAACGCTCCGCCCCCAAACGGGGGCGCCTCGGCGAACGGTAGGGACGATGCCGAGATCCTCCGCTTGGCGATGGCCGCGAAGAACGGCGGGAAGTTCGCACGGCTCTGGACTGGCGATACCGGCGACTACGACGGGGACGATAGCCGCGCCGATTTGGCGCTCTGCGGGATGCTCGCCTTCTACTGTGGCCCCGACTCCGAGCGCATCGACGGGCTGTTTCGGCAGTCCCGTTTGATGCGCGAGAAGTGGGACGACAAGCGAAAACAATCGACATACGGCCGCGACACGATTGCGATGGCCCTCGAAGGCAAATCAGAGTTCTACACTCCCGGACAAGCGAAGAAGGGGTTCGGGGTGAGCGGAACCTCGGCAAGGGGAAACGGAAACGGCCCGCCCCCATCGACCGCGAACATCCCGAGCTATCGCCCCTTTCCGGTCGAAGCCTTGCCGCCGGTGCTTCGCGAGTTCGCCGAGCAAGTGGCCGCGTCCGTCGGCTGCGATGTCGCCTTCTCCGCATTGCCTGCGCTCACCGTGGCCGGAGCAGCCGTCGGCGCTGCCATCGTCGCGAAACCGAAACGTGGATGGCGAGAACCGCCGGCGATTTGGGCCTGCGCCGTGGGCGATTCGGGAACGGGCAAAAGTCCCGCGATGAAGGACACCGCGTCTCAGGCCTTCGAGATCGACCGCGAATTGCGGATAGCCTTCATCGCGGCCGTGGAAAAGTACAAGCAAGATCTCGACTGCTACGCCGCAGCGATGGAAATCTTCGATCCCACCAGCGGCGCCGAGAAGCCTGAAAAGCCGCGAAAGCCCAAGCGGGAATACTTCACCGTGGTCGATGCCACAATCGAGCGCCTCGCAGAAATGCTCGGCGATTCGCACCGAGGCCTATTGATGGTGCGAGACGAACTCGCCGGCTGGTTCGGCTCGTTCGCACGCTACAAAGGCAAGGCCGGCGGAACCGACGTACCGAACTGGCTCAGCCTCTTCGATTGCGGAGCCATCCGGGTACACCGGCGCACCGGAGAACCTCGAGACATCGAAACCGATCGCGCCTTCACCGCCGTTTTCGGTGGGATCCAACCGGACATCCTGGCCAAGCACTTGGCCGAACCCGGATACGTCGAAAGCGGGCTTGCGGCTCGGATCATCTTCACCGCGCCGCCAAAGTATTGCCCCGGATGGCGCGATGCCGAACTCGATAGCGAAACCGAACGGCGCTTCGGAGAAGTGCTCCGGCACTTGCGAGCGATTCCCTTCGACCCTCGGCACCCGACTGAACTGCGCCTCGACTTCACGGCCCTTGAACGGTTCAAGCGACTGAATGACGAGTTCGCGGAGCGGGCCGAATACCTCGATGGCGGGCCGATGTCTTCGGCATTGCCGAAGGCCGTTCGCTACGCGCTCCGCTTCGCGCTCATTCACCACTGTGTCACCGAAGCGGCGCAGGGGCGCGACGTGGTACGGGGGTGCATCGGCGAAGAATCCATGATCGCCGGGGAAA
>JAYVTJ010000851.1:0-6401 GCA_043774415.1 Fimbriiglobus sp.
ACGCCGGGCTGATGCTGCTCGAACTCCGGCCGCTGTCGGGCCGCAAGCACCAGCTCCGGGTGCAGCTCGCCTCGCGCGGGGCGCCGATCTTCGCCGACAAGAAGTACGGCGGTACGCACGTCTTCGGCAGCGGCATCGGGCTGCACGCGCGGTCGCTGACGTTCCTCCATCCGATCCTGCACGAGCCGGTCACGCTGAAGGCCGAGGTGCCGAAGGAGTGGCGCGGCCGCTTCGCCCACCTGCTGAATCCGGGGGCGAAGGCGTGACGGGGAATCGAGTATACTGTGGAGAACCGGAGGAGGTAGACCATGACCATCGCTCAGAAGCCGCCGCTCACGATCGATATCGCCGATGAGATCCGCCGGGACGAGACGCTGTTCTCACTCGTGTCCGAAGCGACTCTCGTCCTCCAGTCCCTTTTCGACGAACCGGATTTGGAAGTTGAAAATCGGGAACTCCGGTGGGAGTTGACCTCCCGCCATCCGAAGGAAGTGGCCGCCGTGGTCACGGAAACCGACGGTTACGGGGAACGACGCGGTCGCATCGGCTTGACCGAAAATCGCCTACGCGATCCCATCGCGCGCGCGAACACGATGAGCCAGCTCGTCCGTCAGCTCCTCCGTCAGCAGTTTTTCCAGATCGGCGCCCGGATCAATCGCGGACTCTCCGAGCTCGAGAGCGAGGATGTCGATGCCCACTCCGACTGAACTCGCCCACGAAGCACAAGTGCAAATCGCCCGGCTCCGCGCCGAATTCGATATGCGCGAAAAGGAACTGACCCGCATCGATCTGCAGTCGATCCGGGAAGAGTTGGCCGTCATGCGGGCGAAATTGGACAAGCTCGAAAACCATATCGACGACACCGAGAAGCGACGCTGGCAGTTCGTCTACATCTTCGCCGGGGCCGTCGCCACTTTGCTCGTCACCGTCATCGTCCAACTCGTGCTGTTGCCCCTCGTGAAAAAATGACCCATGGCGAAAAGCTCGCGGCGATCCTCGCGTCCGTGCAGACCGACCCCGGCAACCGGGGTTTGGCGCGCGATCCGGACGACAACCTGTTCACGGCGACGGCGGGGGATTTCGAGCGGGCGTGCCTGAGACTGTCGGAATCCGAATCGGGTTTGGACATCGTCACCGGCTTCTTCATCTCATCGGGCCGACCGCCGGCATTCGAAACGGACGGTCCGCTCGGGGCCGCATTTCTGCTGCAGGCATTTCCGAGTTTGGGGAGGCAAGCCTCGGTCACCAATCTCTTGGAACCGTGCGCGAATGCGATCCTCGCCGGTCTGCGGATCGGTGGTGTCAATCGAAGTCACGTCCGCCATGATCCGAGCGATGCGCCGCTGCGGTCCATCGTGCAGACCGGTCGGCGCTGGCCCGGCTCCGAAGCGACGCACACACTGGCGATCGAATTTTCCGGGCCGGCTGCCGATGGGCGACACTATTCGATGCGCGGGCGGGACATCACTCAGATGAACGCGCCGCTCGAGCGCTGGGCACTGGCCTCGGCTCGTACCATCACCATTGGCATCGGCGACGGCGGCAACGAAATCGGCATGGGCAAGATCCCCCACGAGACCATCGTCAAGAACATCCCGAATGGCGACCTCATCCACTGCCGGGTGCCGACAGATCACCTCATCGTCGCGGGGGTCAGCAACTGGGGAGCGTACGCACTCGCCGCCGGGCTGTTCGTGCTGCTGAATCGCAAACCTCCGAGTGACCTATTCGATCCGGATCGCGAACTCGCGATCCTCGAAGCGATGGTGCGCGAGGGGCCGCTCGTCGATGGCGTGACGGGCCAGCAGACGGCGACGGTGGACGGACTTACGTGGGAGGAGTACAGTCGGCCCCTCCTCGACATCCGATGCATTCTGGAATCTTGATCCGATGACGTCCACATCCACCGCCGCCGATGTCCGCATGGCCTGCCGCACGGGGAAGCTCACGGGTCCGACACCGGGACTCGCGCGCGGCTTCGTGCAGGCGAACCTCGTGATCCTCCCGGCCGAGTGGGCCTACGACTTCCTGCTCTTCTGCCAGCGGAACCCTAAGCCCTGCCCGCTGCTCGCCGTCACCGACACGGGAAGTATCGAAGCCAAAGCGATCGCGCCGGGGAGCGATGTCCGCACCGATCTGCCGGGCTACCGCGTCTTCTTCCACGGCGACTGCATCGACGAACCGGTCGATGTGAAGGACTACTGGCGCGACGACCTCGTCACGTTCCTCATCGGCTGCTCGTTCACCTTCGAGCATGCACTCCTCGAAGCCGGGCTGCCCGTGCGCCACATCGAAATGAACCGCAACGTGCCGATGTACCGGACGAACATCGCGTGCAAACCGGCCGGTCGATTCTTGGGGCCGATGGTCGTGTCGATGCGGCCGATGCTTCCGGAGCAGGCGATCCGGGCCACCGCGATTTGCAGTCGGTACCCGCTCGCCCACGGGGCACCGGTCCACTTCGGCGATCCGGCCACCCTCGGCATCGCGGATCTGAATCGGCCCGATTATGGGGATGCGGTCGAATTCCGCCCCGGCGAAGTGCCGGTGTTCTGGGCCTGCGGGGTGACTCCCCAAGCGGCGCTGCTCCAGGCGAAGCCGCCGTTCGCGATCGCGCATAAACCCGGACATATGTTCCTCACCGACCTTCGCGACGGCGAGCTGCGGGAGTGAGTCTCAGAGATGATTTGCGGGGAAGCCGTTGTCGGCGAGCGCTTCGAGATAGGTTCCTTCGAAGTCGACCATCGGCGACGGCCCGCGGTTGAGGGCGAGAGGGACCGACGGAATCGGCTTTCCGACACTTGCACGGTAGGGCCAAACTTGAAGCGTCCGTGCGCCTTCGTCGTCCGGTCGATACGACGCGACGTACGTCGGGGATTCAGAGAGACGAGGGGCGTTCCGGCAGCCGAGTTCGGCCATGAGCATGTTGTGCAGATTCGCCAGTCGGTTCGTGACCGGATCGACCAGCACGACGCCGATTCCGATTTGGAGGTACCCCACGCATTTCGAGACGAGCTTGCGGCGCGATTCGTCCCGATCTTTATTCGAGGGGCTGACGACTTCGATCACCCCGGCGAGCGTCATTCCTTTTTTGGTGTTGCGGATCTCGACTTCGATCTCGTCCGGATACTCCGGGGAAAATGTCAGCACGGGCGCGGGAGCCACGGTCGTTACAAGGCCGCCCGACGATGCATCGCTCCAATCGCCGGTGAAGGAGTCGGATTCGAACTCGGCGACATCGGCTTCCACTATGTGACCGAGGTGGACGTTGGCGTAGGCCCGGAATCCGCTCGCCGGGAGCGTGCGATTGAGCGATTTCATCAGCGCTATGATCCATGCCGACCCGATGGAAGTCCACGGAGCCACATCTTCGATCGGCGGATGGAAGTGATCGAGCAGCGGCATCGGCCGGCCTCCCGGAGTCGGAATCGGTCACCGCGATATTGTAGCCGATCGGGTCATCGCTTCTCCTTCACCTTGCCCGGCACGATCGGCGTGTCGTCGGCGTTGCCCCATTCGCCCCAGCTCTTGTAGTAGTTCCGCACCTCCTTCGCCCCCATCAGCTCGAGTCCGAAGGCCATCACCGAGGCCCGACCGCCGCTCTGACAGTGCGTCGCCGTCGGCTGGTCCAGCGCGATCCCGGCCTCGGCGAAGAGCTTCTTCAAATCGTCGGCCGATTTGAATCGCTGCGTATCGGCCTCCAAGAGATCGGTCCATTCGAGCTGCTTGGCCCCCGGCATGGCCCCGCCCTTCTTGTTGGTCAGCTTGTCGGTGCCGCAGAATTCCTTTTCGGAGCGGGCATCGACGATTTGCAGTTTGCCGCCCTCGATGGCCCCCAGCAGGAACTCTTTGGTGGCGAGTCGATCCACTTGGGCGACCGCTTTGTGCTTGTACTCGAAGAGCAGCGGAGGTTCCTTGTCGGTCGGAAACTTTCCGGCGGTCCACCCCTTCCAGCCGCCGTTGAGCAAGCGGACATCCTTGACGCCCCAGTATCGGAGGATCCACCAGATCCGCGCGGCATCCTTGGATTGGTTGTCGTCGTACACGACGATGCGCTGATCGTTGAAGACGCCGATCTCCGTGATCCGTTCGCTCCAGCCCTTGGCGTCGGTGCCGTCGCCGAAAGCCTTGGCCCAGGCCGCATGATCGACCCAGACCGATCCGGGGATGTGCCCGGCCTCGTATTTAGCCTTCTCGCGCGCATCGACCGTCAAGAATGTCGATTTGGGTTTTGCCAGCTCCGCCGGCTCGACCAGCAGAGTTTTGCTCGGGTAGTCGCCGGCCGAGGCCGGCGCGCCGAAAAGCACGAGCGCGCCGAGCGCGGCGATGAGTGGGCGGAGCGTCATGGGAAGCCTTTTCGACCGGGGTGAGTGAGTTCGAGAGCATCATATTCCGCAGCGGCGGGATCTGTCCGTTCGACGGGGTATCAGTCGGGGTTGCAATGAAATCCGGGTTGCGCTTATAGTCTCCGCGTTCGGCGACGGGGTCGAAGGATCGGCCCCCCCGCAGGGAAGGAACCCGTATGGGCTTGGCAGCCCCCATTCTATCTGAAAAACGCGATGCGCAAGCGCTCGGCAGTCTGCCGCGCCCCCGCTCGCCGAGAGTGCGTGTGGCCATCGGCACGCCGCAGCTCTCGGTCGTCATCGTCAATTTTTGCCAGTGGAAAAACACCGCCCGGCTGACGCGCCAACTCCGCCGCTGCGAGGCGATCCGCCGGGGGGCCGCGGAAGTCGTCATCGTCGACAATCATTCTCCGGACACCGGAATCGCCAAGTCGCTCCGGAAACTTTCGGGCGTGACAGTCGTGCGCTTCGGGAAGAATTACGGCTTCGCCAAGGCCGTCAACCGCGCCAGCAATCTGAGCCGCGGCGAATGGGTACTCCTGCTGAATCCCGATGTGACCGTGTCGGAAAACTTCCTCGACGATGTGCTGGAAGCGGCCCAGCGCTTCCCCGCCGTCGATCCGAACGCGGGCGTCATCGGCTTCCAAATGCGGAACCGCGACGGTTCGAAACAGGCTTCATCGGGAGCCTTTCCTACACTCGCCCGCACGCTCGCCGGGCTGATTGTCCCGCGGTCACGGCGGCGCTGCCAGCACCAATCGCTCGTCGGCCGCCAGCCGGTGCCGTGGGTCACGGGCGGTTGCCTGCTCGTCCGCCGCGATTGCTTCGAAGAAGTCCGCGGCCTCGACGACACCTTCTTCCTTTACTACGAAGACGTCGATTTCTGCATGCGGGCCAGGGCCGCCGGATGGAGCGTCTGGTACGAACCCGATCTGCGCGTCACGCACCACTTCCCGCTGCACACCCGCAAAGTCCCGGCCGCACTGCGACTCGTGACCCGCCATGCGCTGCTGACGTACGCCCGCAAGCACTGGTCGAATTGGCAGGCCAAACTGCTCTGCGGGATCGTCTGGACGGAAGCGCTGGCCCGCGAGAAGCTCGCCCGCTGGCGGAAGAACCCGGCCGCGGCCGAGTGCTTCGAGCAACTCCGGGGGTTGGTCGGCGATGTCCGCAATGGCCGGGAACAGGCGGCCCAAGCCCGCATCCGCTACGCCGCGAATTTCCTGGAAGCCATCGCCGGCGAGAACGACGGCAAAACCGAGGGGTAAATTGTCGTGCCGCCCATCCTCTCGATCGTCATCCCGTCGCATCGCCGCGCCGACCTTTTGGCCGAGTGTTTGAAGTCCGTGCAGCTCTATGCCCCGCAGAATGTCGAAGTCATCGTGGTCGATGATGCTTCGGAAAACGCGATCATCACCGAAACGGCACTTCGGTTCCCCGAAGTCCGCGTCGTCCGGCTGATTCGCCCGTCGGGCTTCTGCATCGCGGCGAATGCCGGGATCGCCACCGCGATGGCTCCCATCATCGAGATGCTGAACGACGACACCGCGGTGACCGCCGGTTGGGCCGAAGCGGCATTGGACTGCTTCGGGGATCCGAAGGTCGTCGCGGTCGCACCGCTGGTGCTGCAGCTCGATCCCGACCGCCGGGACGACCCGCTGATCGACAGCGCCGGCGACGAGTACGATGCGGGCGGATTCGCATCGAAGCGCTGGCACGGCATGAGTGCTTCGCTTGCGCGGCGGGCTAACAACGCCGAACGCGCCTGGGGCGCTTCCGCTTCGGCCGCGTTCTACCGCCGCTCCGCGCTCCTTTCGGCCGGTGGCTTCCCGGGCGATTTCGGGGCCTACTTCGAGGATGTCGATCTCGCGCATCGCCTCAATCGGGCCGGGGGCATCACGCTCTTTCAGCCGGCATCCGTGGTTTGGCATCATGTCTCCTCGAGTTATGGTCGCAGTCCGTCCCGCGCGGTTCTCGTCCGCCAATCGCGGAACGAAGAGCGCGTGTTTTGGCGGAACTCCGCACACCTCCGGAACCTTCCGAGGCACACGGCGGTCT
>JAYVTJ010000852.1:0-2112 GCA_043774415.1 Fimbriiglobus sp.
ATCCGAAAGAGGCCCTCGAACTCGTCACGAAGCTTTTCGGCAAGATCCCGAAGGCCGAACTGCCCGACCGCCGGCCGACCCCGGAGCCGACCGTCCGCGAGAAGCAGGTCCGCAAGGAGTTCACGAGCAAGTTCGACGTGGCCCGGCTCATGGTCGGCTTCAACGGCCCGAAGATCGGCGATCCCGAAGACTACGTGTTCGATGTGCTGACGAACGTGCTCGCCTCGGGCAAGACCTCGCGGCTGCACAAGCGCCTCGTCGAAGCCGAACTCCTCGCGAACTCGGCCAGCAGCGGCAACAACGCCGGCCGCTACCCCGGTTGGGTCGCGGTGCAGGTCGAAATGCTCAAGGGGAAGGATCGCCGCAAGGCCGAGAAGATCATCTTCGAAGAGCTGGTGAAGCTCGCCGAGAAGCCGATCACGGATGAAGAGCTGAAGCGCGTCCGCCGGCAGATGCTGGCCCAGTTCATCTTCAGCCGAGAGAGTGTCCACAGCCTCGCCGACCTCGTCGCGAAATCGGTGACGAACGAGGGCCTCGACTACCTGAAAACCTACCTCGACAAGGTCATGGCCGTCACGCCCCAAGCGATACTGAAGGCCGCGAAGACGCTGCTGGCGCAGTCGCAATCGGTCGTCGTGTGGTCGGTGCCGAGCGATGACCCGACCCCGGCCGAAGGGGCGAAAAAAGACGATAAGAAAGGCGAATCGGACAAGGGGCCGCTCCCGGTGGACCGGGCGCCGAAGCGCACCAACTCGAAAGATCCTGATTCTGGCAGCGGTACGGAGTTCTCGCTGAAGGGCGTCAAGCGCGTCGAACTCCCGAACGGCCTCGTGCTGCTGATGCTCGAGAACCGCCGGCTGCCGATCATCGCCGTGGAAGCGCATGTCGCCGACATCCGGCTCCGGGAAGAGAAGGGGCAATCCGGGATCGCCGCGCTCGTCGGCGAGATGCTCGAAGAGGGCACGGCCGATCACACTCACGAACAGGTTTCGAGCATCATCGAGAACACCGGCGGGAGCCTGTCGCTCAGCTCCGGCGGCGGCAGCTTGAAGGTGCTCTCGCCCGACATCAACGTCGGCTTGGGCCTCTTCCTCGAATGCCTATCGCAGCCGGCGTTCCCCGCCGACAGCCTCGTCCGCAAGCGCGACCAGTTGCTCTCGGTGATCGCCGATGTGGAGACCCAGCCGCAGAACCGCGCGAAGCTCATGCTCGACGCCGCGATTTATGGCCAGCACCCCTTCGGCCGCTCTTCGTACGGCGTCCGCGGAATCGTCGAGAAGCTGACGACCCGCGACCTCAAAGAATTCCACAAGGCCCATTATGTCCCGAATCGCACGACCCTCGTCATCGTGGGCGATTTCGATTCGACCGAGATGGCGAAGACCGTCGAGACGATGACCGCCGCGTGGAAAAAGGTCGAAATCCCCGAACTCAAGCTCCCCGAGATCCCGAAGGCCGGCGACCCCGGCGAGAAGATCTTCTCCGACGCGCAGGCGGCCCAAACGCACGTTTACATCGGGCACCTCGGAGTGAAGCGCGACGACCCCGACTACCATGCCCTGCTGGTCATGGACAACGTCCTCGGCACCGGCCCCGGCTTCACCGACCGCCTCTCGGCGAGCCTGCGCGACCGCCAGGGCTTGGCCTATACCGTCAACGCCGCCATCGCCGGCTCGGCGAGCGAGCAGCCGGGGCAATTCCTCGGGTACATCGGCACCTTCGCGGACAAGTATACCTGGGTCCGCGAGGGCTTCCTGAAAGAGGTGAACCGAATCCGCGACGAGAAGGCGACGGATCTCGAAGTCGAGGACGCCAAGAAATATCTCCTCGGCAGCCTCCCCTTCCGCTTCACGACGAATGAATCGGTGGCGTCTGCGCTGCTCGCGGCCGAACGGTACAAGTTCGGCCCCGATTTCATCGAGACCTACCGGAAGAAGGTCTCGGCCGTGACGGTCGAAGACGTGCAGCGGGTTGCGAAGAAGCACCTCGATCCCAAGCGGCTGACGATCGTGGCCGTGGGGCCGATCGACAAGGCGGGCAAACCTCTTCCGATGCCCAAGGACAACTGAGTACCGGGAGCATTGCTCGTAGCGGAACTCGCCAGAGTTCCGA
>JAYVTJ010000853.1:0-4936 GCA_043774415.1 Fimbriiglobus sp.
CCGACTTCGCCCGGCGGATGCGCGCGAGCCGCGCCGCATCCGGGTTGCGCCGGCGCCAGAGGGCCACCGCGACCGGCACCCCCAGCGAACTCGCGACGAGCAGCGTCCACCAGTACGCGCTGGGAGGCGACGTCGAGGAACCGGACGGTTGCGGTTCCTCGTCGAAGAAGCGCGCCGGGGCGTCGATGGGGAAGGGGGTGCGGGGGGCTTCGGCCGGCGCCGCGGGCAGCACTGTGAGTTTCGGAGCTTCCGCGAATGCGACTTGGAACCGCCGGCCCTCGGGCGCGCGCGGCTGATAGTACCGGTACTTCGGCAGCGGCAGTTCGTATTCCCCGACGGCCCGGGGCTTGAGCCGATAGCGGAATTCGCCGGGGGCCGCGCTCGGGAGATCGACGATGCCACCGAAGATCGACTTCCACTCCGGGCGCTCGGTCAATTCGGGCCGGCGCAGTTCGGCCGGATTGACGGCGCACTGCACCGTCAGTGTCAACTCGATGTCACCGCCCAGTTCCACAGTCGTGCCGCCGAGCGTCCACGAAACTTTCGGCGCCGGCCCGTCGCCGGCGATCGCGCCGTAAAAGTCGGCCTGCTGCCGCTCGATCGGCGACAGTTCCCCGAGTGAAGTCGGCGCTTCGCAGCGCGCCTGCCGACAGCAGAGTGCCAGCGCCGCGACGGCGAGCAGCTCACCAGTCCTTGACATGCGGCTGCTCCGGCGGGGCGGTCGAGTCGAGGAGTTCGCGGCGATCCTTCGCCAATCGTGCGCCCAATTGCCTTAGGTAGTCGCGGGCCTCGGCGGCGTCCTGCGGGTGCCAGCCGGCCCAGTCCGCGTTCACGGGGAGGTTGCCGCGCCCGCCGACGGTCTTGTCCGTGCCCGTGGCGTTCTCCCCTTTCGGCTTGCCCGTCCGCGGGTCGATCGCGCCGGGCTTCGGAGTGCCATTCGGATCGGTCCCGATCTGGTCGGGCAGTTTCTCGATCCCCATTTGGGGCTTCGGAGGCATCGGCTCGGGCGGTGGGTCGGGTGGGACTTCGTTCGGCCTCGGAGGCGCACTCACTTTCGCCCGCGCTTCAAGCCAGAGCAGCTTGGCCAATTCGAGGTTGTGTTCCGCATCGCGGGCCAAATCGGCATCGACCCCTTCCGCGGCCAAGCAGCGCTCGAAGCCCTCGATGGCAGCCCGGTACTGCGGCAATCCGCCGCGGCGGAGCCGGCAGACGGCGCGGTTGTAGAGGGCCCGGGCGCGCCGGGCGGGCGGGGCATCGGCGTCGTCGAGCGCGCAGTTGAACTGCAGCTCGGCTTCGCGGAACTCGCCCTTGCGGAAGTGGATCGACGCGAGGTTGAAGGCGATCAAACCGGGATCGCGGCTGCGCTCGCCCGCCCCCTCGTAAAGCCGCGCAGCTTCGGCATCGTCCCCTTTGAGGAGTGCCGATTGCGCCGCGCGCAGGCGCATGTCCGGATCGTCCGCGGCGGGCGGTTGCGCGGCGAGCGCCGCGATCCCGATGAACGAGAGTAGGTATCGGAGTTTCACGTCACGCCCTCCAGTGCCAGGCGAGCAGGAGCGCCGCCAATCCCACGAGCCAGAATCCCGCCGAGCGATCGCGCGGGAGCGCGGCCGCATCGTCGGTGAGTTCCCGGCTCGGCAGCGGCTCCAGATTCGCGCGGAAGAACTCGCCGAGACGCGCGGGTTCGCGGCGGGCGGCGAGGTATTCTCCGCGCGAATCGCGGGCGATCTCGCGCAGCGGTTCTTCGTGGAGCCGGGTCGAAATCAAATCCCCTTCGGCCCCACTCCGGCGTTTGAGCAGCCAAGGGGAATCGACGATGTCCCCGATGCCGACGCAGTGGATCGGAATTTCGGCCGTGCGTGCGGCCCCGATTCCCTCGGCCCATTCGCGGTCGTCGGCCGGATCGTCGCCGTCGCTCAGCAGGATGATGTCCCGCTTGCCGGGGAAGCGTTCGCCGTGCGCTTGCACTGCGCGAGTCAGCGCGGCGCCGATCCGCGTACCCGACTTCGCGAATTCGTCGGCCGGTCGGATGTCCACCGGCTGCGCGGTCGCGTCGAGTTCGTCGAGCATGGTCGCCAAGTGGTCATAGTCGGTCGTCAGCGGGACGAGCACCTTCGGCCGCGCAGCGAAGATCACGATGCCGATGCGGTGTCCGCCGCGCTTCCGCGCGGCCGCGATCAGGTCGAGGACGGCATCGCGCGCCGCCTGCCAGCGGGCTTGGGGCGCGGCCAAGTCCTCAGCGAGCATACTCCGACTCAAGTCGATGACGACGACGACATCGCGGCCCACGGCGATGCCGCCTTCGTCGCCGACGCCCCAGCGCGGTCCGGCCATCGCGATGACCAGCGCCGACCAGCCGAATCCGAACGCGAGGTGCCTGAGGAAACCGCGCTGCGGTCGGCGCGTGAACGATCGGAGGATCGCATTCGGTCGACCGAGTTGCGCCGCGACTCCGCGATTCCGGATGGACGCCCGCCATTCAAGCAGCGCGATCAGCAGCGGGGCGAACGACAGCCAGAGCAGACCGGAGCGATCCCAGCGGATGGCCGTGAGGAATTCGCGCAGGTCGTCCCACGTCGCCGAGAGGCCCGATTGCCAGACGCCGAAGTCCATCGGATCACCATCGGGGGAAACGCCGCCACCATGTCCGTTCGAGCGCGACCAGCGTGAGGAGCAGGAACGCCGCCGCCATGCCACAGGCCGGACCATAGTCGTGATAGCGGCGATAGCTGAAGGTTTCGACCGGGTCGCGTTCCAGTTCGTCGATGGCCCGGAACACTTCGCGCAGATCCGCTCCGCTGTTGGCCACGAACGAACGTCCGCCGGTCGTCTCCGCGATGCGCTCCATCACGGCCCGACCGTCGCTGCGCTGCTGCCGGCTTTCCGGGTCGCCCGCCGGCGGGTCGCCGCCGCAATCGATCGTGTAGATCGGTATTCGCAACTTCTCGGCCAAGAGTGCCGACTGCCCCGGTTTGAGCGTGCTTTCCCCGGCTTTGTTGTGCTCGCCGTCCGAGAGGAGCACGATGGCCTTGCGACCGGCCCGCGCCCCGAGTTCCAGCCGGACGAGTGCTTCGCCGAGGGCATCGCCGATGTTCGTCCCGGCCGTCAGAGCGTCCTGCGTTTTCGTATCGTCGAGCACTTTCAGCAGCACGGTGTGATTGTGCGTGAGTGGGCAAACTGTGGCCGGGATCGATGCAAAGGTGACCAGCGCGAGCCGGTCGTTCGGCCGACCCCGCGAGGTCTGGCCGTCCGGCGATTCCCCGCCGACGACGAAGAGGCGGAAGGCCTGTTTCGCCGCGTCGAGCCGGGTCACCGGCGCCGCGTCAGTCGCCGGGACAAAGTCCGGCGTCGCCATACTCCCCGAAACATCGAGGACGAAGACGAGTGAGATCCCTTCGACGGGAACGCGCGTTTGCAAGTCGGGTCGGCGCGGGTCGGCGCAGGCCAAAACGAGGAGCAGCACGATCAGCCCGCGTCCGATGGCTCCGCCCCAGCGACTCAGCTTCGCCCGACCGCCCGGCAACCCGCGCAGCGCGGACACATCGGAATAGCGCACGGCGAACGGCCGGCGACGGAGATACCGGATGGGAACCGCGAGCGCCAGCGGGAGCAGCAGGAGGAACGCGGGAGTTTGAAATCCGAAGCCGAGCATGGCATCAGAATACCGCGCGGAGGGGGCCGATTGCAGCGGGTACGCAAGTTCGGTTCCGCGAATAGAACGGGTGCATGGCCGAACTCTTCTTCGACTACGAACTGCCCGATCACCTGATCGCCCAAACTCCGGCCTCCGAGCGGAGCGGCTCGCGGCTGCTCGTCGTCCACCGACTGTCGGGCCAACTCGAGCACCGGCACTTCCGCGATCTGCCCGAGTATCTGAACCCCGGCGACCTCCTCGTGCGGAACGATACGAAAGTTTTGCCGGCCCGGCTCATCGGCACGCGGGAGAAGACCGGCGGTCGCTGGGAAGGACTCTTTCTGAGGGAGTCGGACGGAATTTGGGAACTGCTCGCCCAGACGCGCGGCTTCGTAGAAGTGGGCGAAACGCTGACCGCGAACGATGGAGCGCTGAGACTCGAACTGGTCGGCCGGACCGACGACCGCCACTGGCTACTGCGACCGCAAACGGAGGGTGTCGCCGCGGAGTTGCTCGCCATTCACGGGCAGATCCCGCTGCCGCCGTACATCCGTAAAGGCATCGCAGCAGCGGGGGATACCGAGCGCTATCAGACGGTCTACGCGGCGCACGCCGGGTCCGTGGCCGCACCGACGGCGGGGCTGCACTTCACGCCCGAACTCCTGCGATCGCTCCTCCTCCGCGAAGTCGGCATCGCCGATGTGACGCTCCATGTCGGCCTCGGCACGTTTGCCCCGGTGAAGGTCGAAGACCCGACCCGGCACGCGATCCATTCCGAGTGGTGCGAGGTATCGCAGAGTACGGTCGAAGCCATCCGGAGTTGCGAAGGCCGGGTGATCGCCGTCGGCACGACGACCGCCCGGACGCTGGAATCCGCGGCGCGGTCGCAACCCCTCGCGGCCTTCCGCGGGCCGACCGATCTCTTCATCCATCCGCCGTTCGAGTTCCGCTGCGTCGGCGGCCTCATCACGAATTTTCATTTGCCGCGGACGACCCTGCTGCTGCTCGTGCAAGCCTTCTGCGGGAGTGAATTGCTGCGGGCGGCGTATGTGGAAGCGGTGCGGGAAGGCTACCGCTTCTTCAGCTACGGCGACGCCATGCTGGTGGTGTGAAGTACACTCCCATACCCTTCGGCGAACGCTGGTTTTGATTCCGACCGAAACCGGCACCCTCCCCTTCGGAATCAAACCCGGATTATCGGTACGTGCCTAGGTCGTGTGGACAGGGATCGGGAGTTTTGGGTAAAAGGCGTGTCCCCGCTCCCGCCCCAGAAGGCCACCTGTGCTCGCCCGCCACGCGATTTCC
>JAYVTJ010000854.1:0-4389 GCA_043774415.1 Fimbriiglobus sp.
GCTCGTGGTGGCTCTCGCAGACTCGACCACACAGTACGCGAGGATGCTCCGCACGGCAGTCTCGACCTGATCGTCTGCGCGTGAAACGCCCAAACCCCCTCTCCATCCTCGCCGTAAATCTTTGCTCGGCAACGCCTGTCCGGCGATTTGCATCTCTGTCCGGCGATTTGCATCTCTGTCCGGCGCTGGGTGGGGGGAAAGTGCCGGACAGACAATCGAAGAAGCCCGCTCCGAGATCGGAGCGGGCTTCCGCGTTCAACTTCACCCTACGACTACCAGGTCCACTGGAGCTGGAACGTCAGACCCTGGACGAAGAAGTCGGTGTCGCGGAGAGGCAGGGCGGTCGGGCGGACGATCGGGTTCGCCGCCGGAGACGGATTCAGCGGGAAGTTCGGAATCCGCGTCACGTCGAGGGTGTTGTCGATCTGGCCGGACGGGCGGACGACGCTGTTCAGGTACATGAAGTTGTAGCCGACGCCGACCTTCAGGTGCGGGGTCAGGTAGACGCCGACGGTCAGACCGGCTTCGGGGAGCACGCCGAACTGCGCCTGCGTATACTGGCCGATGTTGGCGCCCGGCAGGGCGAGCAGGCCGCCGTTGGCCCGGCTGATGGTCCCGGTGTCGCTGAGGATGGTCTGCGAACCTTCGATGGTGACCTGCTGGTAGACCTGGCCGAGGGCGACCGACGCCTTGCCGTCGAGGTACCAGCGTCCGCGGCGGAGTTCGCCCCGGAGGCCGACGTTCACGCCGTCGAAGTGATTCTCGGTGCGGAAACTGTCGCGGACGGTGCCCGAAACGGCGTTCGGCACACCGATCGATCTCGGCGAGTCCGGCGTCCGGGCGAAGTTCTCGGTGATGTTCAGCGATTCCGAGAGGTTGAGGTTCTTGTAGCCGACGAGCAGGTCGAGGCGCGAGCAGGGGGTGCAGGCCAGCGCCCGCTTCAGGTTCACTTCGGCGCCCCAGAGGTTCGTGTCGAAGTCGATCCGGGCCGAGCCGCTGGCGAGACCGGGGAAGGCGGTCAGTTGCGAGAATGGCTGGCCGGTGTTGGCGCTCGTGAACGGCCGGGCGATGAGCGCGTCGGTGTCCGAGCCGAGGAAGTAGCTGCCGTTGCTGTTGCCGAGGAACCAGACGTTGCCGTCGATCCCCCAGTTCTGATTGGCGAACAGGTACGAGGCGCTGAAGCGCCCGCCGTTCTGGTGCGTGCTGCCGACGCTCTGATCGCCGAAGAGCGGCCGCGTATCGCCCTGGCCGAGGATGCCGTTGAACTGCGGGCTGCTCGTCGTGAAGAGGGTCGGGGCGACCTGCGCCTTCGCGAACCAGAGGAGGTACTCCGCCCCGACGCTGAAGCGTCCGGCCAGCGGCGCGCCGAAGAGGGCACTCCGGAGTCGGCTCGCGGCGCGGGGGAAGAGGGCGTTCGATCCGCCGAAGTACGGGTCTTCGAGGCCGAGCGCCGCGACGCCGGGGGCCGCAGGAGAAACGGTCATCGGGGTGCAGCCGGGATTGTTCGTCAGCGGCGGCGGGAGGATGTAGCCCGGCGTGGTCGCCAGGGGAATGGGCTGGCCGTTCTGATCGCGGAGTTCCGTGACCATCGGATTCGGGATCGGCTGCGGCTGGCCCACCGCCGGCACACCGCCCGGCATCGGCTGCGGAGCCGGGATCTGCGTCCGGAAGAGCGGCCGCACAGTCGCGGGCGCCGGGGCCAGCCGCGGATCGGGAAACTGTCCGCGCGCCGTCGTGACGTTAGGATCTTCGATCGGCCGGAGTTGACCCAGCGTGGCGGCGGGCTGCTGAGCCAGTCCGGGTGCCGCCGAGAGAGCGAGCGCGAATCCGACGCCTGCGGAACGAAGGCCCATGTGAAATCCTCCTGACCTGACGCGCCTCGCCGGGTGAATGCACCCGGAAAGGAGACAGTCCCTGTCTGCTGGAAGGAAATTTCGACCATCCGCGGCGCACGGTGCAAGGTAAGGAGATTCGCGCGGCGGGGGAATTGAGAAAAGGAGTCCTAGGAGACGGGCTTTGCGGAAAATGCCCTTGCGGAGGCTTGTGCGTGTCGGGCAAACTGTACGGACGCTGCGGAAGATCCGGGGACGGGGCAAACTCGGCAAGCCGGGTGGAAATTGCCTTCAACCGATCCGGGTCGAACGCCGATAACAGCGGCACGGAAATGGATTTTCCACACAGCCCCAAGACGGGACGAGGAAGTTATGGTTCGCCTGTTCAAGCATGTCCCGACGGCGGCCTTTGGCTGTGCGGCCTTCACGATTCTCTCGTCCGGCGCCTTCGCCTTCTTCCCGCCCGTCCCCGTCGGCTCCGACCAAGTGAAGACTTCGCCGATCGCCCCCGTGATCCCGGAGACGCCCGTCGTCGTCGTGGTTCCGCCGGTGCCGCCGCCCGTCGTCGTCGTCCCGAAGGAAGTCCCGAATCCGGTTCCCTGCACCTGCCCGGTGCCGGTGCGGCCGAGCGAAGTGCCCGAACCGATGACACTGATCTCCGGGATCGTCGGCCTGAGCGTGCTCGGTGCGGCCGCGGCCAAGAAGAAGCTGAGCAAGTCCCGGACGCCCAAGGCGGATTGACCCCGAGCCATCCGGTGCGGCCCCCGACGCACCGGAGTTGAAGCGCGGCCCGCGGATGCCGAACCGGAGATTCCCCCCTCCGATTCGCCCGCGGGCCGCGCCCGTTTCACATCAGCCGGAACTCCGGCAAGTCATCCGGCAGCTCGTTCGCCACATCGATCGCCCGTCGGAATCGCCCCCGGTAGCGCGTCAGCAAGCGTCCGAGCCTTGCGGCACTCTTCGAGATGCCAACATAGGTGCGGAATCGCGACAGTTTCCGGAGCGGCAGCTTCGGCTGGCCCGGATCGAACTCCCACGGATGGAAGTAGAGCACCCCCGGCGCCCCGACTGCCGCGAGCTGATTCACCCCGGCCCGCAGCAGTGCCGGCGGGAAGAGTCGGAAGTAGCCCCCGCCGGCCACGGGCAGGTTCATCCCCATTCGCCGGTAGGTGGCCGGGGGGAGTTCGAGGATGCGACCGCGCTCGCCGCAGAGCCAGAAGGGCGTGCGCGGGGCATCCGGGACGCCGTAGCGATCGTGGCGGACGGGGAAGATCGAGGAGTCGTATTTCAACCCGGACTCGGCGAGCACCTCGGCGGCCCACGCCGTTTCCCGCATCACACTGAACGTCGGAGCGCGGTAGCCGAACACCGGCACCCCCGCGACTTGCCGGAGCGTGTCGATGCTTCGCCGCAGGTCTTCGCGGAAGCTGTCCGGGGTCAGTCGGTGGATGCGGCGGTGATCCCAACTGTGCGACCCGATCTCGTGCCCGGCGGCGGCGATGTCGCGGACGAGCTTCGGATGGCTCACCGCAATCTCGCCGACGATGTAGAACGTCCCCGGGGCGCCGGCCGCCGCGAGCTGCGCGAGGATGGCCCGCGTCGCGGCTTCCATCCGTCCGCCGGACTCGGCCTTCTGATCCGGGGTGAACGTCAGGTGAGCCGCCGCTTCGATGCGGTGATGCTCTTCCACGTCGAAGCTCAGCACGACGGCGGGTTTCGCGGTTGCGGTCAAGCGCCGAATCCTCCGGGCCGCACCGGTCGCGGCAACGTGACGTACAATTCGGATGTCGGCCGGCGACCCCGCACCGGATCGCGGGGCCGGCACTCCGAGGTACTGGTTTATGGCGCGACGCCATCGGAAACGGGAACGGACGCGGCCGGCGCGACTGCTGCGGTCGAAGCGCTTGCTGCTGGGCATCCTACTCGTCTTCATTCTCGGCGGCGCCGGGTACGGCCTCCACAGCTTTCAGATGCGCCGGCAGGCGACGGTCCTCCGCGAACTCGGCCGCAAGGCCGCGGCCGACAGGGAGCCCGCGAAGGCGGTCGAATTTTACAAGCAGTACCTCGTGCTGAAATCGGATGACTACGAAGGCTTTTCGGAGCTGGCCGCGCAGTACGAAGAACTCGCGAAGACTCAGCCGGCATTCGCACTCGATGCCATTTCGCTCCTCGAAGAAAAAGTTCTCAGTATCAGCCCGAGTCGACACGACGATCGCAAACGACTCGCCAAACTCTACTACGGTATCGGCAAGGTCGACCGCGCCCGCTCGCACTTGAATCAACTGCTCGCGACCGGGGACGCCACGCTCGAGAACGACCCCGAATTGCTCCTGACGCTCGCGCGCTGCGACCGCTTGGAGAAGAAGCCCGACGAAGCGCGCCGGGGCTACGCGAAGTCGATCGCGACCGGCCATGCTCCCCCTTCGACCTCGCTGGAATACGCGACCTATCTCCGCACCGAAGTGAGCACGCCGCAGTCGATCGCCGACGCCGACGCGGTGATGGATCGGCTGATCGCGAAGGATCCGCAGCAGATCGAATCCCGGCTCCTCCGCAG
>JAYVTJ010000855.1:0-3240 GCA_043774415.1 Fimbriiglobus sp.
CATTTCGGCAATCCCTTTGCGGACTGAGTAGCAGTACGAGTTGAACGCTTCCATCGCGGTCGGGTCGGTTTCCTTCCGAGCTACGAGATCGCGCATATCCGAAGTCGTTCCCGAGACGCCGAGCAATCCCGATTCGCGATTCACCAGATGGTCGAGTTCCTCCGCAGTCTTCCCTTCGGTGCGCAGGATGTGGAGCAGCACGCCCGGATCGAGGTCGCCGGTGCGGGTGCCCATCATGACGCCGCCGGTCGGGGTGAATCCCATGGTCGTGTCGACGCAGCGACCATGCATCACGGCCGCCAAACTCGAACCCGAACCGAGATGCGCGAGGATCACTCTGCCGTTGGCAATGTCCGGTCCGGCTCGGCGCGTCAGCTCTTCCATCAGGTAGTTAAACGAAAGTCCGTGGAAGCCGTACCGGCGCACGCCGGCCTCGTGATAGCGGCGCGGGATCGGGAGCCGGGTGCAGACCCCGGCGAGGCTCTTGTGAAAGGCCGTGTCGAAGCAGACCACCTGCCGAACCATCGGCAACCGCTTCCCGATGGCTTCGATCAGCGCGAGTTCCGTCGGCAGATGATTCGGCGCGAACGGGACCGCCTCACGCAGGTCGGCGAGCAGCTCGGAAGTCACGACCTGCGGATCGAAATGCTTCGGTCCCCCGTGGACGATCCGATGACCGACGGCCGTGATCGCGCCGAGATCGCCGCTCGTTCCGAGCCTATCGAGCAGCGCCGCCACGGCCGTGTAGAAATTCCCATTCGGAAGCGGTCGCGCATCCTGTCCCGTCACGTTCAAGGAACACCCGGCGAGGCCGATGCGCTCGATGGCGCCCGACAGCTTCCGCACCGGCGGCGACCCGCCTTCGAAGATCGCGAACTTGATGCTCGACGATCCGCCGTTGATCGCGAGGATGCGTCCGCCACCGGAGTCCGTGGGCATATGGAACTACCGTCCTTCGGGTGGGGATTCGGTCCGGAGATGGGCCGTGTCGTTCCAGAGTCGGATGCACGGCTCCGCCAATTCGTGGTCGTAGCCGAGTTCGCAGACGGCGGCGGTGCCGAGGATGAAAAGTCGGCCGCCGTCCGGTTCGAGGCCGAGCCACCGCGCGGCCAGCACCCGCAAGAAGTGCCCGCTGCTGAAGATTGCAGCGTCGGCGCTGCGCGCCCGCAGCTTGGCGATCATCCGGTCGGCGCGGACGCCCACATCGGCGGCGCTCTCGCCGCCGGGGCAACCGTCGCGGAAGAGTTCCCAGCCCGGTCGCCGCTCGCGGATGGCCGCGGTCGTCAGCCCTTCGTATTCGCCGTAGTGCCATTCCACCAAGTCCGCGTCGATTTCCGCGTGGCCGAACCCCGTGAGTGCGGCCGTGCGACTGGCCCGTTGCAGCGGACTGGTGAACGCCGGCCACCCGGTGCGGTCGCGGAGGCGCACTTTCAATCGCGCGGCATCGCTCTCGCCGCGCGGAGTGAGTGGCACATCGGTGAGGCCGGTGTGCTGGCCGCTCACCGACCACTCGGTCGCGCCGTGTCGCACGAGCAGGACGACGGGAAGCACGGGGACATCCTCTCTCGGAAGGGGGCGGGTTCAAGCTATGCCACCGCCCTCCGGAAACCCACTTCCGCGCGGCGCCGGCGGCGCACCCGCGCGGGCCGCATCTCCGCCACGCGACTATACTAGCCCGATTCCCACCCCCGCTCTCCGGAAGCTTCCATGCGCCTCGCCACCGTCGCCACGCCCAACGGAAACCGCGCCGTCGCCCAAGTCGGCGATTTCTACATCGACCTCCACGCGACCGACCCCGGCCTGCCGACCTGCATGAAGAACCTCCTCGCGGCATCCAAGGCCGTGAAGAAGGCCGCTGCGGAAGCCGCCGCCAGCCCGAGTGCCGTGAAGTACGCCGTCGGCTCCGTGAAGCTGCTGCCGCCGATCCCCAACCCGTCCAAGATCCTCTGCGTCGGCTTGAACTACCGCGATCACGCCATCGAAGGCGGCAAGGCGATCCCCACAGAGCCGGTGATCTTCGGCAAGTACCCGAACACGCTGATCGCGCACGGGGACAACATCGTGCTGCCAAAGGTGGCGCACAAGGTGGACTACGAAGCGGAGTTGGTCATCGTCATCGGCAAGCGCGCGAAGCACGTGCCGAACGATAAGAGCGCGTTCGACTACGTCGGCGGCTACACGGTCGGCCACGACGTGAGCGCCCGCGACTGGCAGTTCCGCGGCGAAGAGAAGCAGTGGATGCTCGGCAAGGACTTCGACACCTTCGCCCCGGTCGGCCCGGTCATCGTGACGGCCGACGAAGCGCTCGACCCGCACAACCTCCAGATCCAGCTCCGGCTCAACGGCGAGACGATGCAGAACAGCAGCACGAAAGAGTTCATCTTCGGCGTGCCGGCGATGCTGGCGTACATCACGCAGGTCTACACGCTGGAGCCGGGCGACCTGATCTTCACGGGCACGCCGCCGGGCGTCGGCATCTCGCGCAAGCCGACTCCGATCCTGCTGAAAGCGGGCGACGTGTGCGAAGTGGAAATCGCGGGGATCGGCGTGCTGCGCAATCCGGTGATCGAGGAGTAGAGGGTATACTGCGTCATGATCCGCGCGAAGACTCCAAGCCGCCGAGTTCCGAAACACCCCAGCCGCAAACTGCTGGCCGAGGTGGTACGGCGCGTCGTCGCGGCGTGCCAGCCGGAGTCGATCGTGCTGTTCGGCTCGGCGGCGCGCGGCGAGATGACCGAACACAGCGACTTGGATTTACTGGTGATCAAGGGGGGGATGTACAGTCATGACCGTGTGACGATGAAGATACGCTTCAGCCTGTCCGGGATTGATCACGCCGTGGATGTGGTTCTCGCGACGCCGGAGACGATCGAACGCTACCGTGATTCGTGGTGTTTGGTCTACTATCCCGCCCTTCGCGAAGGACGAACCATCTATGGCAAACGATTGGCTCGTCACCGGCCTAGCTTGCTTTCTTAATTGCTTGGATTGCCTGATCGACCGACACTCGGAAAAATTCTCTGTGTGCGCTAACGCGGTGTTCCTTGAGACGAGAGTGTACAGCTCGTTCTGCACTCTCGTAAGTAATGCACCACTGTGAGAAGACT
The DNA here is from genome assembly GCA_043774415.1 of Fimbriiglobus sp. Lineage (GTDB taxonomy): Bacteria > Planctomycetota > Planctomycetia > Gemmatales > Gemmataceae > JALHQU01. The sequence goes on from JAYVTJ010000855.1 coordinate 3,108, forward strand.
ACCTCGAAAGGAGTCGGCACTCCAGTTGTGTTTAAATGGCTCTTCCCGGAATCCTGTGGGTGTTTTTCTACAGCTTCGGCAGTTGGCAGGTCAGGATTTTGAGTCTCAGGTAGTCCTCGTCGCGGAAGCCGTA
>JAYVTJ010000856.1:0-2963 GCA_043774415.1 Fimbriiglobus sp.
GAGGTGCCGTGGCGGCGGCCGGTGGCGAGCCTCAACTACCTGCTCAGTTCGCACGTCTGGCAGCAGGATCACAACGGCTTCAGCCATCAGGATCCCGGCTTCCTCGATCACGTCATCAACAAGAAGGCCGAGGTCGTCCGCGTCTATCTGCCGCCGGACGCGAACTGCCTGCTCAGCGTGACCGACCACTGCCTGCGGAGCCGAAATTACGTCAACGTGGTGGTCGCGGGCAAAGCGCCCGCGCCGCAGTGGCTGACCATGGCCGAAGCCGAAGCGCACTGCTGCGACGGCATCGGCATCTGGACGTGGGCTTCGGACGACGGCGAACCCGATGTCGTGCTCGGCTGCTGCGGCGATGTGCCGACGCTCGAAATTCTCTCCGCCGCGAAGCTGCTGCGCGCGTCGATCCCCGATTTGAAAATCCGAGTCGTGAACGTGGTGGACCTGATGAAGCTGCAGCCGTCGAGCGAGCATCCGCACGGGCTCTCGGACGCCGCGTTCGATGTGCTGTTCACCCGCGACCGGCCGATCGTCTTTGCCTTCCACGGCTACCCGTGGCTCATCCACCGGCTGACGTATCGCCGGGCGAACCACCGCCACTTGCACGTCCGCGGTTACAAGGAAGAGGGCACGACGACGACGCCGTTCGACATGTGCGTGCGCAACGAGATCGACCGATTCCACCTCGCGCTCGATGTCATCGCGCGGGTGCCGGGGCTGGCCGAGCGCGCGGCCGATGTCGCGACTGCGATCCGGGCGAAGCTCGCGGAGCACGCCGCGTACATCGTGGAGCACGGGATCGACATGCCGGAGATCACCGGCTGGCAGTGGGCCCGAGGTGCCCCCGTCGGTGCGGCATCCGCCGATCCGGCCGGAGACAACGGCTGAGCGGCGCCGACTCGCTTCACTTCTTCAGTTCGGCGAACACCACGCGGAAGCCGATGGCGTTGTTGCTCGACTTCGGATCGTGGTAGGCGCGCGATGCCGAGCGCGCCAGCTTGGCCCCTTCGTTCCAAGCGCCGCCGCGGATCACGCGGACTCCCGAATTCGCCGAGTCGGGGCCGGTCGGGTCGGTGCGTTCGCCGCCGGGCAAATTTTCCGAGTAGTAATCGCTGCACCACTCCCAGAGGTTGCCGTGCATGTCGAACAGGCCGAAGGCGTTCGGCTGTCGGCGGATGTCCTCGTAGTCCTTGTCTTCTCCCGCTTTGCCCGCGACGGGGTAAGCGTTCTTCGTCTCGCGGGTCTTCCCTTCGGGGTTCGGTTCCCAGTAAGGGTCGTCCTTCATTTCGAGGAAGATCCCGTGCTTGTACATTTGGATGACGCCGCCGAACGCGAACGGCGTACTCGTGCCCGCGCGGGCGCAGTACTCCCACTCCGCTTCGGTGGCGAGCCGGTAGCCCCAGCCGGGCCGGCGCCCGCTCTCCTTGCCTGTCAGCCGGCGGCAGAATTCGAGGGCTTGATCGTAGGTGACATTATCCACCGGCATGCGATTGCCGAGCGACTGGCGCACCCGCTTCACGTTGAGCGACGGAGTCGAACCCATCATCTCCAAATATTGCCCCTGCGTAACTTCCGTGGTGGACATGTAGAAGGGCTGCGTGAGGATGACCTTGCCCGTCGGGCCTTCGTTGTCCTCGCGGCCCTCTTCGGAGTCGGGCGAGCCCATCGTGAACTCGCCGGGGGCGATCTTCACCATCGTCATGCCGTAGGCGTTGTCGAACTTCGGTTCGAGTTCCTTCGCGGCGTTCACCTGGCGCGTCACCCCGTAGATGACGACGCTGCCGAGGATGATGAGGAGCACGAGCGCGGCGACGCCGCCGAAGATGAAGAGAGGAAGATTCGAGCGAGTCTTCGGCTTCCGGACGCGGATGCCGTCCCCCTTCGGCCGCTCCGGTTCGTCCTCCTCGTCGCGGGTGCGCCCCTTCTTTTTGCCGCGCGGGCGCTCGTCTTCCTCGTCCTCGACGACATCGCCCATTTCGGTGAAGGGGTTCGGCCCGGCCGGTTGCGGCATCGGGAACGGAGCGGCGACGGCGGCCGGGTACGGATAGAGTCCGGGGATGGGCTGCGGCAGCCCGTACGGAGGCGGCGGCAGAACTGGCACGGCTTGCGGCATCGCAGCGCGCATCGCGGGGGGCTGACCCGGCACGGTGTTCATCGCGGCGGGTTGCATCGGGAGAACCCCGCGCGCCGCGGGGGCGGCGAACTCGGCGGGGCGGCGCGGGTTCGAGGCGGGGGCCGTGGGCATCGGGTAGCTCCCCGATTGCGGCGGGCAGAAGGGGAGCAGCGCCATCGCGACTTGCATCGGCGTCTGCGGGCGGTCGTCGGGCCGCTTCGCCATGATCCAGACGATGAGCGCAGCGAGCTGCGGCGGGGCATCCGGCAGGTACTTCAAGAGGCTCGGCGGCGGCTCGGTGACGTGCTTCAGCAGCTTCTCGGTCGGGTTCGCCCCCTCGTACGGCACGCGGCCCGTCACGAGGTAGAAGAGCGTGGCCCCGAGTGCATAGACGTCGGCGCGGATGTCCACGCCCGTCGGATTCTGCGCCTGCTCCGGGGCGAGGAAGTCGGGCGTGCCGAGGACGAAGCCGTCCTGCGTCACGCGGTTGGCCTGCTCGCCCCCGGCGTAAACGGGATCTTGCAGGAGTGCGAGGCCGAGGTCGAGCACCTTCACTTGGCCGCGCGGCGTCAGCAGTAGGTTGCTCGGCTTTACATCGCGGTGGACGAGGCCGCGCTCGAAGGCGTGCTGGAGGCCGACGGCGGCCTGGCGGATGGCATCGCAGGCCATCGGGATCGGCATCGGCCCGTTGGCGCGCACGAGCTTCGTGAGGTCGGTCCCTTCGACGTACTCCATCGAGAGGCACAGGCCTCCGCCCTCGACCTCCTCGGCGTCGAAGGCCATCACGACGTTCGGGTGCGAGAGCTGCGCCGCCGCGTGGATCTCCTGGCGGAACCGGCTCACCGCGACG
>JAYVTJ010000857.1:0-6123 GCA_043774415.1 Fimbriiglobus sp.
GAACGACCCCCGGCGAGGAGGTCAACTGCTCGATATGCAGCAAAGTCAAAGTGCGTTTGCCGACGCTCATGCAATTTCATCTCTCCCTTGTTGGACCCATGCTCATGCAACACATCTAAAAATATTTCTCGAGAGAATAGTTTTACATGGTAGTATGTAGCGACCTCCTGAGAAAGGCCTTGGATGTACAGAAAGTGCGAAACAAGCGGCGTCGATTCGCGGAAGGCTTATTCGGTTGCGGAGGCAGCGGACCTCCTCGGCTGCACCGGCGAATGCGTCCGTCAGAAAATCAAAAGGAATGAGCTTTTGGCAGCTCGAATCGGGAACGGACCCTGGCGGATATCGGGCGAGAGCCTTCGGAAACTCCACGCGCCGTTCGAGGCTTTGCTCCCGCGAGAAAAAGTTGCGACGCCCACGGAGATTGCCGGACGAGCGCACGCGTTCTTCAGACGAAGGAAAACGCGCTAGCCGACCTCGCGCGCGACCTTGGCCGCCAAGCGGAGGTTGTTCCCGGTGTAGTTCGCCGTGATGCCGCTCGGTTTATGGCCCATATAAACCGAGGCGGCCTCCTTGCCGTGCGAGTCCATGATGGCCGCGCTAGCCGTGTGGCGGATTTGATACGGACTGTAGTGGCCGATCTTTGCCCTCTCGCAAGCATGCTTGACGGAATTAGCCAACGTATCGGACGTATAAATTTGGCCCGGACATCCCTTCCCGACTTTGAGCTTTCGTTCTCGCTTTGCCCATCGACAAACTCGCCCTTCGGCTGGCTTGAACAGATACCCCACGGTTCCAACGATCGGCCGGAGAATCTCTTGGGCCTTGGGCCCGAAAAAGATGACGCGCTCGAATCCTTTCCCGGCGGTCTTGTGCTCGTCGAGAACAGCCGCCCACACACCCTCGTGCTCCAAGTCCAGTCTCGCACCGCCGCGAAGCAGGATGCATCCCGTTCTCCGAATTCGGTGATACTGGTTTTCCGCCGACTGGTCTTCCGAGTCTTCGCCCTTCAACCCCAAAATCTCCGAGGGCCGCGCCGTGGTCAGCCAGAGCAGCTTGATCGCCGTCTGGAGCGGGGGGCTGAGAAAGGGGATGACCCGCTCGGATGTGGCCTTATCCACACTCGCAATCCTGCGGCATTCTTTGACTTTGCCTTTGGCCGGCGGTTCGACGAACAGCAGAGAGGCGGCGTGGTTCTGATCGACCACACCGCCGACGGCGCCCCACTTGAAGCATTTTTGGACGAGATGGACGCACCGGCGAAGTGTGTCTCGGGAGAGGCGAAGCTTACCCTTGTGGTCTTTCAGTTGGCAGAGGTGAGACTGCCAAGCTCTCAAACCCGGAGCGGTGAATTCGGACACCTTCATAGTCGCAAAGGCGTTGGGTGCGTCCTGCGTTCCGAACAGGAGTCGCTCGGTACGGCATACGTCTCTGCGTGAGTCAGGCATAGGGCCCTCGGGGGAGTTCAACCAGTCCTCCCAGAGTTCGCACAGGAGGGTGTCGGACTTCGACTTGGCCTTGGCCTTCGGGTCGATTTTCCAAAGCTCCTTGTACTCGTTGAACCGCTTGATGGCGGCATCGGAGGGCGCGTCCCCCTCCCACTTGCCGAGGTAGACCCACCGATTCCCATGCCAGACATAAGTCTTCTCGCCCCGCCTTTTGGGAATCAGTTCGTGAAGTTTCCGACTGGGACGGGCCATTTTCTTACCTCTGGAACCGATTTAGCCGCACCTAGGTACGCTAATCAGTTATACGAGGAAGGAATTCAGTTAGCAAGGAAAATAGAAATTAACCAATTTTTCTACGGTTTTATCAAAACTTCACCCGCTGGACGCGGTGGTTCTCCGTGTCCACGATGTGAACCCGCCCCTTCTTGTCCACGGCGACGGCCCACGGGTCGGCGAGCTGGCCCGGTTCCCGGCCGGGTGTGCCCCACGTCGCCAGCGGGACGCCCTCCTTCGTCAGCTTCTGCACGCGGTGGTTGCCACGCTCGACGACGTAGAGTTCTCCTTCGCCGTTGAAGGCCAAGTCGTACGGCAGATGGAACTCGCCCGGCCCTTGGCCCGGCGTGCCGAACTCGCGGACGAATTCGCCGTCGGTCGTCAGCACTTGGATGCGGTGGTTGCAGGCATCGACGCAGTAGAGGTGGCCGTCCGGGCCGATGGCCAGCGCGCGGATGCGGGCGAACTGCTTCGGCCCCTGGCCGCCCTCGCCGAAACAGGAGACGAACTTGCCGTCCGGGTCGAGCTTCGTGATGCGGTCGTTCTGGCCGAACTCGGAGATGTAATAGAACCCCGCCGCGTCCTGCACGCAGTCCGAGATGTATCCGAACTGCCCCGGCGCCTTCCCCGTTTCGCCACCGAGCTTCTTGAGTTCGACGCCGTCGTGCGAGTAGACGCGGACGCAGTGGTAGTGCGAATCGGACACGAGCAGGTTGCCGTCGCGGTCGATGCTCAATCCGCTCGGCCGGCCGTTGCGGAAATCGGGCGTCGTGAAGGTGATGCCGTCGTGCTCCCCGTCGAGGTTGTAGACTTGGATGCGCGCGGTGAAATCGACGAGGAACAATCGCCCCTGCGGATCGATGGCGATGGCGCGCGGCCGGGAGACATCCCCCGCCTGCACGCCCTTCTTGCCCCAGACGAGATCGGGCGCGCCCGGGCGCCGGGTCAGCCCGAAGCCGAGCGCGATGGCGCCGATGACAACCAGCAGAAACAGGGCGAAGGCGGTGCGGGTGCTCATGGCGTCACTTCGCGATGCCGGCGTTCTCCACAAGGATATACTCGTCGTCTTGGAGTCCGGCGCAGGTGCCTTTGAACGTGGCCTTCTGCCCCTTCTTGAGATCGCCGGCCAGCTTGGACGCTTCCGGCGTGAGTCGGATTTCGACGAACTTCTCCTTGCCCGATTCGCTCTGCATCCGCACGACGATCGCCTTCTTGTCGGCGCTGTTCACCGTCGTCATTACCCCCGAGACTTCGAGCGTCTTGCCCTTGTAGGCTTTGCTCGCTTTGTCTTCGTCGTCGGCGTAATCCTCGAGCAGCTTCGCCGCTTCGACTTTGACCGTTCCCGTACCGCTGGTCGGCATCGTGACGGTCGGCATCGTGCCCGTCGACGTCGTTAGGGTCGACGGCGTGACGGCCGACATCCCCGCCATGAAGAGGATCCAGATGCCGGCGATGATCATGCTGATGATGCTCACGATGATGCCGGCGATCGGCAGGCCCTTGCCGTGGTTGGATTTGCCGGCGACGATCAGGCCGATGACCCCGAGCAGCAGGCCGATCACGCCGCCGATGATGGCGAAGGCCCCGATGCACGGGATGAAGCTGACGAGCAGCGCGAGGATGCCCTGGATGAGCGAGAGCACGCCGAGGATGCTCAGGCCCTTCTTGGCCGGGCCGTCGCCGTCGTCGCGGTCGCGCCGGGAGCCGCTCGACCGGCGCGGCCGATCCTCGTCCTCGTCTTCATCGCGATCCCGATTGCGGGGGCGCTGCGGGCGGTCGTCGGTGTCGAAATCGTCGTCGGGGCGGGTGCGGGCCATGGGAGATGCTTTCGAGATGGGTGCGGAAGAACCATACCGAATCTGTTGTATGGTGCCGTCGCCGAAGAAGCGAGACTCTCCGGCGGGCGCGGGCGCTACTACCCCGGATGCGGCACCCGGAGCGTGTGGCGGATCGGCGGGGCCGTCACCGTCTGGTTTGCGCCGTCGGGCCAAGTGATGCGCACCGATTCCACCGCCGCCGCGCGGCCGAGGCCGAAGTGGGCGACCGGCTCCATCTGGCAGAGGTAGCCGCTGCCGCCGTCGATCACGCGGGTTTGAATCCGGCTCGCGGCCGTCAACCGCACGAGCGCCCCGCGGGCCGGGGCGCCATGGCGCGTCAGCGGTTGGACGCGGATCCAATTCGCCCCCGCTTCGGCGACGCCGAACAAACTCAGCGGCTGCGGCGCCTGTTCCCCGTGCGAGAGGAGCAGTTCCAAGCGCCCGTCGTTGTCGATGTCGGCGACGCAGGCGCCGGTGCCAAAGCCCTCGATCTCGAGCGCGGCGCCGACATCGTGCATGCGCCACGTCCCGAGACCTTCGTCGTACTTGAAGAGCCGGTTTGCTTCGCCGAGGCAGTTGAAGAAGAGTTCCTCGGTGCCGCAATTGTCGAAGTCGGCGGCGATGACGCTGCGCACGGGGCCGGGCAGCGCCATTGCCGGGGTCGCGCGGTCTTTGAAGGTGCCGTTCGGCTGGCGGAGCATCAGCCGGTTCGGGCCTTCCCAGTTGCCGAAGGCGAGGTCGAGTTTGCCATCGCCATCGGCATCGAGCGCCGCGACCCCGCGGCCGTGCTCCCCCGCATCGGCGAGGTTCACTTCGATGGCGATTTCGAGGAACGTGCCCAACCCCGTGTTGCGGTATAGCAGGTTCGGCCCCTGTTCGTTCGTGCAGAAGAGGTCGGAGCGATCCGAGACGAGCGGGCCGACCCAGAGGCCGCGCCCCCCGGTGGAAACGTCCAACCCGAGTGCGGGGGCGATGTCGCGGATGGCGTTGTCCGCGAATTCGTACAGCCGGCTGGGTTGCGCATAGTTGGCGACGAAGAAGCCGTAGCGACCGGTGCCGCGCCGGTCGATCGCGGCGACCGAGCGTCCGGACACGAGGTTGCGGGCCGCGCGGTTCCCCTTGCGGTCGAAGAGGTCGCTCCACCCGTCGATGGCGCAGTCGAACAAGCGGTCGGGGTGCTCCTTCGGCCCGGCGAAGGTGTCGGCACTGAGTACATACAGCTCTTCTCGCCCATCGCCGTCGAAGTCCGCGGCCGCGGCCGCGATGGAGGCGTGCTTCTCGTCGGCGAGTTCTTTCGGCGCGATGTCGCGGAGATGGGCGCCACCCCATTTCAGCAGGCGATTCGGACAGCCGAGCCCGGTGACGAAGAACTCGGTGGTGCCGTCGGCATCGGCGTCGAACGCCGCGATGCCGTAGTGATGCGCGGCCGGGTTGCGCGCGATCAGGTGCGAGAGGTCCGCGAACATGGGGAAATCATAGGCCGGCAACGGTCGGCGCGGACGCGGAAATCGGCAGAGTTCGGTACAATGCCGGTGGAGGGCCAAATCCGATGACATCCGAAGAGATCGCTCGCGTTTTCGAGCAAATCCCCAATCCCGGTGTTGAACTCGCCCCGCCCGATGGCCTCCGGCGGCAGCAGTTCAGAGTCGGATGGGAAGCTTTCGTAATGCGTTGGAAACACGGTGCAAGCTCCGAAGGACCAGTGAGCTGGAGCAACCTTGGCTATCGGTTCGGCAAGCTCTTCGGACCCCAGACCACCGGGCAAATCGATGAGGTATTCGAGCATCTAGTGCGGCTGTACGAAGGCAGTTACCCTGATGGACTAACCGGCTTGCCGGGAGAGATTGCCGATGTGTCTCCACTGGTGGAAGGAGCGGTTTGCCGGGTCACAGTCAACGCTTATGAGCGCAACCGCGAGGCTGTTCGGCTGTGCAAGCAGCACCACGGCACGGCGTGCGTCATCTGCGGGTTCGATTTCGGGCTGAGGTATGGAGCCGAATTTTCGGGTTTCATCCATGCCCACCACCTTCAGCCGATCTCAGAGGCGGGAGGGGCGTATGTAATCGATCCCATTGCCGATCTGCTTCCGGTGTGTCCGAACTGTCATGCGGTTATCCATCACGGGGGAAGGCTGCGGCCCATCGATGAAGTGCGGCAGTTGCTCACGAACGCACACATGTAGAAGCAATACTCGGATTTACTCTTTCTAAATGCGCAATGACCGTAGAGGTGCGTGATGATACCGATCCCTGCCGTCGTCCATTCCGACCCGGACATTTTAGGTGGCGTCCCCGTTTTCGTGGGCACGCGTGTCCCCCTCAAAGCCCTTATCGACTACCTCGCGGGCGGACATCCCCTCGCCGAGTTCCTCGACGACTTCCCCTCGGTGAGTCGCGATCAGGCGGTCGCCGCGCTCCGCTTGGCGACGCAGTGGGTGGCGCCCAATGCGCGTGCTGCTTGACGAATGCGTGCCCAAGGTTCTCGGCCGCGCACTCGCCGGCCACTCGGTGCGCACCATTCCTCAAGAGGGTTGGGCCGGCAAGAAGAATGGCGAGTTGCTCGGCCTGATGTCCGCTGCCGGTTTCGAG
>JAYVTJ010000858.1:0-7934 GCA_043774415.1 Fimbriiglobus sp.
TTCACCGAGAGCCGCGAAGAGATCGGCGATGTGATGGCCGACGCCCGTCTTCGCCTTCAGCGTCGAAAGGCCGTTGAGGAGTACCCGCATCAGGTCGGCCCCCGACGCGGGGCGTTCCAGCGCTCGCTCACGAGAGCCGGGGCACGCAGCATCACGGAGCCGAGTGCACGCCAGATGGCCTTCACCGCCGGCCAGCGGTACTTCGGCGCCGGGTCTCGGAGGATCAGCATCAGCAGCGCGCGGACGGCGCGGGCGAGCAATCCGGCGCACGCGAAGGCCATCAGGAAGGGATCGCCGTGGCGGAGGGCGGTGAGCGTGCGATTCCGTTCGAGGTAGTACCAGAAGATCGGCGAGCGATCCCCGCCCGACGCGCCGACGAAATGCCTCACGACCGCGCGCGGCGCGAGCACCGTCCTCCGCCCGGCGAGTCGCCCGGCCCAGCCCTCTTCGAGATCTTCGCAGTAGAGGAAGTAGGTCGGATCGAACAGCGGCTCCCGCAGCAGACCGCGGGGGATCGCCACCGCCGCGGCGCAGGCCGCGAAGATCTCGCCACCCCCTTCGAACTGGCCGATGTCGCGCTCGCCGAAGCCTCGGTCGGCCCCGCGTCCGTCGCGCAGAAGGCCGAGGCCGGCGCTGTTGATGCGGTCCGGTTCCCCGGCCATGACGAGCTTGCTCCCGACGACGCAGCCGGGGTTCTCCGCGATGGCCCGCTCCAGTTCTTCGAGCCAGAACGGATCGGGGATCGTGTCGTTGTTCAGCAGCACGATGACTGCCCCGCGCGCCGCCCTCACGGCGATGTTGTTCCCTTCGGCGAAGCCGGTGTTTCGCGATTGCGGCAGCACTCGGACCCTCGGAAACTGCGCACGGACGAGGTCGAGCGAAGCATCGGCCGAGGCGTTGTCGAGGAGGATCGTTTCGAAGCGCTCCCCCGGCAGGGACTGCGTTTGCAGGGCGCCGAGGCAGGCCGGAAGATACTCCGCGCCGTTGTAGTTGATGACGATCACCGAGAATTCCGGAGCCATATCGCCCCTCACTCGGTGGCGACGAGCGCGGGGGTGGCGACGCCTTCCGGGATGATGGCGGGCATCGGCGATTCGACGGCCGGGGCGATGCTCGCCTTGTAGGCCGCGACCACGTCTTCGGGCGGGCCGTCCATCCGCACGCGACCGTGCTCCATCCAGAGCGCCCGCGTGCAGAACTCCTTCACGGAGCCGAGATCGTGGCTGACGAAGACCATCAGGCTCGACTTCCGCATCATCTGCCGCATGCGCTCCTTCGCCTTGCCGACGAACGCGAGGTCGCCGACGCTCAGCACTTCGTCCACGAGCAGCACTTCCGGCTCCGTCGCCGTGGCGATGGCGAAGGCCAAGCGCACGAGCATCCCGGCCGAGTAGTAGCGCACGGGGATGTTCAGGAAGTCGCCGAGTTCGGAGAAGTCGGCGATCTCCTGGCGCTTCTTCCGCAGCGTCGTCGGCGTCTCGCCCTGGAGGTAGCCGCGGTAGCTGATGTTGTCCCAGCCGTTCGCCTCGCCTTCGAAGCCGACCGAAATGTCGAACAGGGAGCAGATTCTCCCTTCGACGACCCGCGTACCCGACGTCGGCGGGTAGACCCCCGCGAGCATCTTCAAGAGCGTCGTCTTGCCGGCGCCGTTGTGGCCGATGATCCCGAGCCGCTCGCCGTCGCGCAGCGTCAGCGTCAGGTCGTTGATCGCGTGGATGGAGACGACGGGGTTGACCGACGTGAGGAACAGCCCCTTGAGGAGGTATTCCTTCAGTGTGACCCGGCGCGTCTGACGCAGGGAAAACGTGACGTTGACGCCGTTCAGCTCGATCCTCGCCATGCGTCCGATCTCTCCCGATCCGCGTTCGTTCAGAGCTGGAAAATTACCCGCTTTTGCAGCCAGGCGATGGTCAGGAGGGCCAGCGTCACACTCGCGGCGGTCAGGCCGCCGGCATAGGCGTAGCGATCCCAACCGGGGAGGACGCCGCTGACGAGCGGATCGCGGAAAATCTCGATGAAGACGTAAATCGGGTTCACATCCACGAACCACGCGAGGCCTTTGCCGTCGAGCAGTTCCCGGCCGTAGATGATCGGCGTCAGAAAGAAGAAGGATTGCGCGCCGACTTCGATCAGGTGCGAAATATCGTGGAAGTAGGCCGTGGCGAAGGCCGCGATAGTCGCGATACCCCAGCCGAAGAGCACGGCCATCAGGATCGCCGGGACGACCGCCCAGATCGTCGGCTGCACGTACGCACTCCCCAGCGCGGCCACGACCGCGATCAGCACGCCGAGCGTGATGAGCATGTGGATCACGTTCCCCATCACCGTCCGGAGCGGGTAGATACTGTACGGCAGCGGGCTGAGGCGGATGTAGGCTTCATTCTGAAGAAACGCTTTGCAGCCCTGCACGAGGGAGTTCTTGACGAACTCCCACACGGCCATCGCCGCGAGGGTGTTCTGGGCGTACTTCCGCCAGGCGTTCGGGTCGTTTTTATCGGAATTGAACTGGCTGAAGACGAGGCAGAAGACGGCCGTCATCGCCAGCGGCATGAGCAGCGACCACCCGACTCCGAGGAAGGAGCGGCGGTAGCGCGTGACCAAGTCCATCTTGACCAGCGAGAACCAGAAGTAGCGGAAGGTCCAGACGGCCGTCAGTTGCTTCATCGTCCACCGCGCCCCGAGGGAATGACCGAAGTGTGAATTTAGCCATTTCGCCCACGTCCCGCCAGCTCAAGTGCCCGCCGGGCGCGGTCGCCCTGCGGCACCCCTCAGATTGACAAGATTTTCGCCCGGGGTTATACGGATGCAATTACGGCCGGTGTCCGACGCAATTCCGGGCGATCACACCATCAACACACTGGATGCAGACGATGGACGCTCGCGAAACCGCCGCGAAGCAGGCCGAGATCGATTCGATCAGCTGGTATCATCGATTCGAGTTCGGCGGGGGGCTCCGTTCGAAAAGCTCATCGAGTCCGGAGGAACAGTCGGCGCACGCGAGGATCTGGGGTTTCATCGAGCGGAATTTGGATCGAATCGATTTCCGGGGCAAAACCGTTTTGGACATCGGCTGCTGGGACGGCTACTGGAGTTTCTCCGCCGAGAAGCGGGGTGCCGGAGCGGTGCTGGCCACCGACGACCTGTCGCAGAATTGGTCGGTCGGCCGCGGAGTGCATTTGGCCAAAGAACTCCTGCAATCCGGCATCGAAATCGATCTCACCCGCTCGATTTACGGCATCGCCAAACTCGACCGGAAATTCGACATCATTCTCTGCCTCGGCGTCTTCTATCACCTCCACGATCCGTACTATGCATTCTCGCAGTTGCGGCACTGCTGCCACGAGAACACACTCGTCCTGCTGGAAGGGAATGTGGCCGACCTTTTGCCGACCAATACGGCGCGAATGGAGTTGCGCGACCACGGAAATGAATTCTTTCCGACCGTCGGCTACCTCGATGAGCTTCTGACTGCCAATTACCTCAGATCCGATTCCACCGATATGCTGCCCCCGCCGCCTCCCACTGCGGAAGCCCTTGCGCGGGCGGCGGCCGACGAAGCGGCTTTGCAGTCGGCTGCGGAAGCGACCGCGGCCGCGATCGCCGCGATCATGAGCGAGCGAGTCGGCTTTCGGTGGCGGTGGAAAATGATGCTGCAGGCTCTCCGAGGATCCCGCTCTGGCGTGAGCGAACTGCACGGAATGATCATTCCACCGCCGCGGCTGCCCCCGCCAGCCCCGCCCCCGCCAAGCCTGCTGACGGCATCGCGGATTTTTCTCAACTGCTACCCCTTCCAGGGCAAGAACGAAATCCACGCGTATCCTCCTCCATTCGGACTCGGAATCTACGACGATCGCTTCAAATAGAACCGGGAGAATGGCCCGCGACGCCAATCCTAGAGTTGACAGGATTTCCGGAGGGAGTTACACCGCTTGCACATCACCGAACCGGGCGAGATGGACATCGATGGATACGGAGGAATTCGACTCGATGCGGGCCCGGATCGATGCGGTCCGGTGGTACCACGAATTCGACTTCGGCGACGGGCTGACGACGCGGAGCGGCTCGGCGGAGCACACGGCCTCGCACCGGCGCATCTGGCGGTTCATCGAACGCAATTTGGACCGGGTCGATTTCCGCGGCAAATCGGTCCTCGACATCGGCTGCTGGGACGGTTACTGGAGCTTCGCCGCGGAGAAGCGCGGCGCCGCCTCGGTGCTCGCCTCCGACGATCTTTCGCAAAATTGGTCGGTCGGCCAAGGCGTCCACTTGGCGAAGGAATTGCTGGAGTCGAAGATCGACATCGACCTCGGACTCTCGATCTACGACGTCGGCAATCGCGGGAAAAAGTACGACGTGATCCTCTGCCTCGGCGTCTACTACCACCTGCACGATCCGTACTACGCCCTGTCGCAACTCCGGCGCTGCTGCCACGAAAACACCGTGGTGCTTCTGGAGGGGAACGTCGCGAATTACCTCCCGGAGAATACGGCGCGGGTGAATCTCGCCGATCAGCAGAATGAATTCTTCCCCACCGAAGGGTACCTCCGGCAACTGCTCGCCGCGAATTATTTGAAGCCGGTATCCGCCGATATGCTACACCCGCTCCACCTCGATCCCGAGGAATTGGCCAAGCGGCCGCCGCCGGGCCCGCGCGGCCGAGTTTCGCTGCGCTGGAAATTGGACATGATCATCCAAGCGATCAAGGGCGACCCCGTCCGGATTGCCGCGCAGACCGCGATCATCGATCCGCCTCCGCCGAAGCCGGATTTAGATACTTGCTGGCGCTACTTTTTCCACTGTACCCCCTTCCGCGGCCCCAACGCCGTCCACGTCTACCCGCCCCCCTTCGGCTCCGAATTCTACGAGCTTCCCACGCCGGTTTGATTCGGACGGGTGGCGTGCACTCCCTGAAAAAGCTGGCGATCTTCGCGTCATTCTGCCCTTGCGCGATTTCCGGGCATCCGTTAAGGTTGTGCGGGTTGCAGGAATTTTGCGGATTGCAGCGATCTTGCGCTTGCGCTATCGGCGCGGCGGTTGTAATCTCGCTTGCAGGTTCACGAAAGACCCCGAACGCGAGGATCGCATGATCTGGGACGACATCATCCACGGCGACTGCGTGAAGCAGCTCGCCGGACTGCCCGCCGGAAGCGTCGATCTGGCCTTCGCCGATCCGCCCTTCAACATCGGCTACGAGTACGACGTCTACAGCGACAGCCGGGGCAAAGCCGAGTATCTCGGCTGGACCGACGCCTGGCTCGCCGGCGTGAAGCGCGTCCTCAAGCCGAACGGCTCGTTCTACGTCGCCATCGGCGACGAATACGCCGCCGAGATCAAGGTGCGCCTGGACGCCCTCGGCCTCACGATGCGCAACTGGATCATCTGGCACTACACCTTCGGCGTGTCGTGCACGAAGAAATTCAGCCGCAGCCACGCCCACATTTTCTACTACGTGAACAGCCCGAAGAGCTTCACCTTCAACCCGGATCCCGTGCGGGTTCCCTCCGCCCGGCAGACGATGTACTCCGACCGGCGGGCCAACCCCGTCGGCAAGCTGCCCGACGACACCTGGGTGCTGCGGCCGCAGGAATCGGAGGAGCACTTCCGCGAAGATTCGGACACCTGGCACTTGAACCGCGTCTGCGGGACGTTCAAAGAGCGCACGCAGAACCATCCCTGCCAGATGCCCGAGTCGGTCCTCGAACGGATCATCTCGGTATCGAGCAACCCCGGCGACATCGTGCTCGATCCGTTCGCCGGCAGCGGGACGACGCTCGCCGTGGCCAAGCGGCTGCGCCGGCGCTACCTCGGCATCGAACTGTCGAACGAGTACGCCGAGGCGGTGCGCGAACGACTGCAAACGGTGCAGCCCGAATTCGGCCCGGCGAAGGTCGCCAAGAAGGTGAGCATGCCCCGCGGCCCCGGCCTCAAGCGGACGCAAGCGGCGGGGTTGAAGCCGCGGTAAACCCGCTCCAGGATTCGGAGCGGGTCGGCGTCTCAGGGAATAGGGACGGTCCAGGGACGGTGCGGTGCGATTCGGGTTCCAAGCTCAGGGATCGGAGCTCGGAACTCGTTCTTGAAATCCGAAGCAAGAAGATTTTCACAGCTTTTCGGCAGCCAGTTCCCTGGCTTTCTGAAGTGCCGCCGGCAATTGGCTCGCATCCTTCCCGCCGGCTTGGGCGATGTCCGGTTTGCCGCCGCCGCTGCCGCCGACGATCGCCGCGATCGGCTTCACCAACTCCCCGGCTTTCAATCCCTTCGCCGTCAAATCCTTCGACAGCGCAACCACCACCGGCACTTTGCCGTCTTCGTCGGCCCAGCCGAAGACGATGAAGCTCGACGGATGCTTCTGCCGGATGCGGTCGATCTGCGTCCGCACCGCCTCCATCGGCACCGCCGGAAGCTGACCGATGACCACCTTGACCCCGTTAAAGTCCGTCGCTTCGGCGAGCAGCTTGTCGACGACGTTGCCGAGTTCGGCGGCTTGGTTCTTGGCGAGCTGCGTCTTGAGCTTCTTCAGTTCGTCTTGGAGAGCTTCGAGGCGCGCCGGGAGTTCCTCCGGCTTGCAGAGGAACTTCGCGGTGAGTTCGTCGAGCGTGCCGAGGGACTTGGCCACCAAGTCCGCGGCCGTGCGGCCCGTCACGGCGGTCACGCGGCGGACGCCCTTCGCCACGCTCTCTTGATTCAGGATTTTGAAGGTGCCGATGCTCGCGGTGTTGCCCACATGGGTGCCGCCGCAGAACTCGACGGAATCGTCGTGCGACGCCTTCTCCGGCGATTCCGGGCCGACGAGCACCACCCGCACCGAATCGGGATATTTCTCGCCGAACATCGCCCGGACACCGGGGATTTCCTTGGCCTGAGCCAGCGGCAGCGTCACGGCCGACACTGGCAGTTCGCGCTGGATGCGGGTGTTCACGAACGCTTCGACCTGCCGGACTTCGTCCGCTGACAGCGGCTTGTCATGGCTGAAGTCGAACCGCGTCCGCGCGTCGTCCACGAGCGAACCCTTCTGCTCGACGTGGCTGCCGAGGACCGTCCGCAGCCCGAGGTTGAGCAGGTGCGTGGCGGTGTGATTGCGGACGATGTCGATCCGGCGGAAGTCGCTTTTGCGCAGCGTCACGGTGTCGCCGACGGTGAGGCTCCCCTGTTGCAGCGAGCCGAGGTGGAGAACCGTTTCGCCGAGTCGCTGGGTGTCTTCGACTTCGAAGTCGGCCCCGTCGACCGTACTCAGCGTGCCGACATCGCCGACCTGCCCCCCCTGCTCTGCGTAGAAGCTGGTGCGATCGAGCAATAGTGCGACGGGCAACCCGACCGGCAGAATGCCCGCCGTGATGACTTTGTTTTCCGCGACCCAGCCGACGACCTTCGCCGTGATCTCGGACGCATCGAACTTGGCGGAGTCGTCCGTCGCCGGGAGGGTCCCCTGAATCGCGGCGACGACGAGCTTGGTTTTCTTGCCATCGCTGATCTTGGTGAACTCGGCAAAGAGTCTTTCGTACTCGCCCATATCGACGTTCGCCATCAACGCTTCGGCAGCGAGTTGCTTAGTGATGCCGATGTCGAGACCGTATGTGGTGTGCAACCTGAACGCTGCTTCTCCCGATAGGGATGGCGTTATTGCACATTTTTCTAAATAGAACTTGTTTAAGTCTTGCTTTGTTGTCGGGATGTTGAACACGAACAGAAGTTTGGAGTAGTCCGCAGTCCAGATCTTCACGCTACCGGTCTGTAGGCTTGTTGATGTCAGCTGATTATCGTAAGTCTTTGAGGTGGAATGCAACCTAGGAATTGGCTCTTTCCAGTTGCGTTTGACCTCGTCCACCCACGCGTCTGTGAAGTGATAAAGTCCTTTCCAAAGCGTCCGCAGGAAGCTCTTCTCCTCGTCATAGACGATCTCCCGCACCTTCTCCGGGTTGCGCTTCAGTTCGGGGAAG
>JAYVTJ010000859.1:0-3429 GCA_043774415.1 Fimbriiglobus sp.
CTGGGGAAGGCGTAGTTCGCGTACAATCGCAGCAGGAGGATTTCGACATGACCACCGCGATGAAAGAACTCGGGATCGACCGGTTGACCGTCGCCGCGCGCGTCGAACTCGCGCTCGACATCTGGCAGAGTCTCGAGGGGGGAAATCCCGATGGCCCCCCTCACGGAAGAAGACGTCGCGGAACTCGAACGCCGCGATCGAGAACTCGACGATGAACCCGATTTCGGCCTGACTTGGCCGCAGATCCGGGCGCGCATCGAGGCGGACGGGGCCGGCTGGAAACACCGCCGATGATTGGTCATTTCTTGATTCCGGAGGGATCGCAGATATTAGCCGGTGGTCGAAGACCACCGGATTGTCGAGAAGGAGATTCGACCCCGGAGGGGTCGCAGTTGATCGGGCGTTCGCGCTGCGACCCCTCCGGGGTCGATGCACGTCTGCGTCGATCCGGCGGTCTTCGACCGCCGGCTTATATCTGCGATCCCTCCGGGATCAAGAATCAGCGGGACTTCAGGAATTCGCGGCCGGGCAAGATGGCGTGATTCATGGACAGGCAAGATGCCCGTCCTACAAAAGGCGGCGTCCTCTCTCGCCGAATCCCTTCAGGTCGAGCGCCCATGCCCACCCCCTCCGAGCCGGAGTTCAAGCCCTTCGTGCCGCCCGGCGAAAGCCCGCCCGAATTCACCGTCGTGCCGCTCGTCGTCGGGTCGCTCCTCGGCGTCCTCTTCGGCGCCTCCTCGATCTACCTCGTGCTGAAGGTCGGCCTCACCGTCTCCGCGAGCATCCCCGTCGCGGTGCTCTCGTTCGCGATGTTCCGCGTCATGCAGACGATGGGCCTCCGCAAGCGCAGCGTCCTCGAATCGAACACCGCGCAGACCGCGGGCAGCGCCGGCGAGAGCATCGCCTTCGGCGTCGGCCTCGTCATGCCCGCCCTCCTCCTCCTCGGCTTCGACATCGACGTGATCCGCGTGATGACCGTCGGCGTCTTCGGCGGCCTCCTCGGCATCCTCATGATGATCCCGCTGCGCCGGGCGTTCATCGTCCAGAAGCACGGCGAACTGAAGTACCCCGAAGGGACCGCCTGCGCCGATGTGCTCATCGCCGGCGAGAAGGGCGGCAGCACCGCAGGCACGCTCGTCGTGGGCCTCGCCATCGGCTTCGTCTACCAGTTCCTCATGCTCGGGTTCAAACTCTGGCAGGACACCGCGAGCAAAGCCCTCTGGGTGACCCAGGAAGGCGGTAAGGCCATCGGGCTGAAGGGCGCCTCCATCGGCTGCGAAATGTCGGCGCCGCTCCTCGGTGTGGGCTACATCATCGGGCCGCGCATCGGCAGCATCATGCTCGCGGGGGGCGTGCTCGCCTACCTCGTGATCGCGCCGATGATCGTCTTCTTCGGGGACAACCTGGAGACGCCCCTGCCTCCGGCCTTATCGAAAGTGGACGAAAAGACGAAGGTGGACACCGGGCTGATCCGGAACATGTCGGCGAAGGCGATCCGCGAGAACTACATCCTCTACATCGGCGCCGGGGCCGTGGCCGCGGGCGGCATCATCAGCATGGTGAAGGCGCTACCGGTGATCGTCTCGGCCGTGGTCTCGGGGCTGGGCGATGCCTTCGGGAAAAAGGATCCCGCGAAGGCCGGCGCGGTGCCGCGGACGGAGCGCGACCTGCCGATGAGCGTGGTCCTCTTCGGTTGTTTGGGGATGGTGCTGGCGCTCGCGGCGGCTCCTCAACTCGGGCTGGGGCTGAACCTCGCGGGCATCACCGGGGCCGTGATGATCCTCGTGTTCGGCTTCCTGTTCGTGATCGTGTCGAGCCGCCTGACGGGGGAGATCGGGTCGAGCAGCAACCCGATCTCGGGGATGACGGTCGCCACGCTGCTGATGACCTGCCTGATCCTCCTCGGCCTCTCCGAAGTCGGCGTCATCGAACTCGGCAAGGAGATCAAGCTGATGGCGCTGACCATCGCCGGGGTCGTCTGCGTCGCGTGCAGCAACGGCGGCACCACCTCGCAAGCCCTGAAAACAGGGCACTTGCTCGGGGCGACGCCGAAGTACCAGCAGTACGCCATCCTCATCGGTTCGCTGACCTCGGCGCTCGCCGTCGGGGTCGTGCTCATCCTCCTCAACAACGCCTGGACGATCTACTCGAAGCTCGATCTGCCGAAGGCAACCGTCGATGTGTCGAAGCTGACGAACCGAGATCGCGTACAGTCGGGCCAGTACGAAGAGGACACGACGAAGTACCGCGTGCTGATATTGGGCGACAACGAGAAGCTCGCCCCCGAGATGCTCATCGCCGGCAAGCCCGCCGATGTGACGCCGGGGCGGTACTACATCGCCGACGACGGCAGCTTCGCCTACCGCTGCGACCCGGCCGTGAACGGCAAGCTCGATCACGAGGACAGCGAGGACGGCAAGCCCGACGAGAAGCGGACGAAGATCAAGCGCTTCGACGCGCCGAAGACGCAGCTCGTGGCGCTCATCGTCGACGGGATCTTGGACCGCAATCTGCCGTGGGACCTGGTGCTCATCGGGGTGCTCATCGCGGTCACGCTCGAACTCGCGGGGGTGCCGTCGCTGCCGTTCGCCGTGGGGGTCTATCTGCCGCTGTCGAGCAGCACGCCGATCTTCCTCGGGGGCGTGCTGCGCTGGCTCGTGGACAAACTGCGGAACCGCCCCGACGAAGGCGACTCCGGTCCCGGTGTGCTGCTCAGTTCGGGGTACATCGCGGGCGGATCGATCGCGGCGCTGTGCGCGGCCTTCCTCGATCTGGCGCCGTCGAAGTGGGGCGTGCGCGATGCGCTCGATTTCGGCGCCTTGCTGGAGAACGTGAAAGTGTTCGGCGCCCCGTTCGCCGAGAGCAACGGCACCGTCACCATCGCCTTCGGCATTCTGACGGCGCTGCTGTTCGTTCTGGCGTGGCGAACAGGGAGGAAGTAGTGATGGATCTTCCGATTCCCCCTCTCCGCTTCGGAGAGGGGGTTAGGGGGTGAGGTCTGGCGTTAGAATTTCAGCGGCCTTCATCGTCGTGGGGTAAGCGTCGCGAAAGTTGGTGGGAAAAGGGTACACGTCCGTGTATTTTCGATTGCGGAGGAGTAATTGCCCCCGGGCCAGGAGGCCAAGCCATGTCGGAACCGCTCAGTCCGGAACTGGAACTCAAAGCCCTCGAACTCGCCGCCCGCCTGCAGAGCCGGGCGGCGGAGAACCTCTTGGCGATGGCCCGCCGGCTCGTCGCCACGACCGACGACACCCTGTTCGGCGACACCGAGTTCGCCCTGCGCGACCAAGCCCTCGGCCTCGTGGCCGACGCCTACGCCGAGCACCTCGAAAAAAAACTAGGCCGGCAAACCCGACTGGATTGCAAGGGTCCGATGGATTACGGTTTTAGGTCGTTCCAGGAGGACGACCCCATGGCCAAGACGGCCAA
>JAYVTJ010000860.1:0-4667 GCA_043774415.1 Fimbriiglobus sp.
GCTCTTTCGCCTTACTCTGCTCCTCTAAGAAGTTCCCCACGCGGTCCTCCAAAATGCTCCGCTCCATCACGCGCTGCTTCAGCTCCAGTTCCGTCACCATGCGCGCCTTGAAGATCTGCGCCAGCCGGATGAACTCGCGCTGCAGCGGCGAGAGCGTGTCGTTGCCGACCACCTCCGCATTGAAGAAGCCGTTGAACGAGACGAACTTCGCGTTCTTCGCCAGCGTGCAGAACGCTTTGTCGTGGTGGGCTTCGCACTTCGTCGGACAGCTCATCCCGGCCGTGTAGAACTCGAGTTCGGCCGCGGGGAGCTTCGTGCCGAGCTGCACCTGGAACTCGTCGAGGATCTCCGCGCGGATGTCGTTCTTCGCCAGCGACATCAGGAACAGGGCCGACGAGAGGCTCGTGCTGTCCATCGAGTGCAGCGACAGGATCTTGTTGCCGGTCTTGAGGAACTCGCTGTCGAGCGACTTCAGCTCGTCGATGAAGTCTTTGCCGAAGAAGCAGTGGAGGTACTTGGCGTCGCGGTCGGCCTGGGTGCAGCCGGGGGCGAGGGTCAGGGCGACTTCCTGCGCCTTGCGGCTCGCGACCGTCGTGACGGCCTTGCGCAGCATCTGGCCCGATTGCGTCGTGAGGAAGCGCGAGTGGTCGAGGTAGCGCTGGATGTTGAGGACGACCTTGTCCATCTTCTCGACGCGTTCGCCGTTGACCTGCACGGTGTGGACGCCGACGCGGACCTGGCCGACGGGGGCGTCGATCTGGTTGATCATCGTGCGGATGACGTTCAAGCCCTTCACCGGCCCTCGGATCTGGATCAGCCCTTCGCCGATGACCGCGATGGAGCACTGCAATACGGGATCGACCGATCCCGGCTGGCCGACGCCGTAGGTGTCCGGGTCGGTGAGCGCGGCGGCGACTTCGCGGCGGAACTGCTCTTCGCGCTTGCGGCGCTCTTCGGAGTCCTTGCCGAGGGCCGATTCCGTGGCCTGGAGTTCCGTCGTCCGCAGGGCCTGCACCCGGCCGCGGGCATCGGCGAGCTGGGTTTGGAGCTGCTGCTCGTTCACGGCGGCGGTCGATTGCACTTGGCGGAGCTTGGTCACTTCATCGTTGAGCGTATTCGCCTGGGCACGCCGGCCTTCGAGGCCGCGGTCCGAACGGGCCTCGGCATCGCGGGTGATCGCGGTTAGCGCCCGCTGCTCCCGATCCCGGCTCAGCGCGAGCTGGTCCTCGCGCTTCAAGATGTCGGGGAGCCGGGGGTCGGTGGCGGGCAGTCCGACCTTCGCGGCCGTATTGCGGCGGATCTCGTCGTTGATGTCGTCGATTTTGGCGCGCTGCTGTTCGACGGCCGCGTCGTTCGCCGCGATGTCGGCGGTTCCGGGGCGGACCCGATCCAGCTCGCGCTGGGCGGCGGCGAGCTGCTGCTCGCGCTGGGGCAGTTGGGTCCGCGTCGTCCCCTGCTCGGTTTTGGCGGTCTGGAGCTTCGCTTCGAGCTGCTTCACCTCGTTCTCGGCTTTCTTGGTGGCCACGGCGGCCTGCACGGCGGCCCGCTCTAGCTTCTGCCGCTCGTCCTGGGCGCCGTTCGCCTCGTCGCGGACCTTGTCGGCGGCCCGGCGGCGCACATCCACGGCCGGCCCGCTGTACGATTTCACATCGCGGTTCACGATCTGCGCGACGCGGTGGGCATCGCGGGCGTAGTAGAGCCGCACCACCCGCGATTCGACGCGGTCCGAGGGATTGAAGCCGTCTTTCAGCACGCGGAAATCGGTGTACTCGGGGAAGACGGCGTTCGGCCCACTCGGGGAGACGCCCGCGGATTGCGAGGGGAGCGGCGGGCCATCCGGGGTGCCGGTGAACAGCGTCGCTTCGTACGCCGAAGTATTGACCGATAGCCCGGGCAATTCCTCCAGCTTATTTCCGTAAATGTCCGTCACATCTTTGAGGACGCTGACCTTGTAGCTCCCGGGCTTGATGGGCGACACCGTCAGGGTGACCGTGTTCGTCGCGGCATCGTACTCGGGTGTGCCCGTGAAGAGATTCGCCTCGCCTGCGACTTCGTTGTGGTCTACGACGAATTTGTTCGCGAGTGACGCAACCTTCAGCTTGTTCTCCGATGCCCCGAAGCGGATGCGGATCTTCTCGCTGCCGACGCCGGCGGAACTGCCGAAGCCGGGCGCGAGGAGACTCTCCACCCGCGGCGGAGTCGCGACGACGCTGACCGCGACGGCACTTGGCAAGCTCGAGTTGCCCGCGACGAGGGCGAAGGCGCGCAGGACATGTTCCCGACCGCTGCCGACGCTCGGAATGTCGAAGGCGATCGGTTTAACACCGTCCACGGGTTTCGTGCCGATGGGGATGGCGCCGAGGAAGAGCGCCACCGCTTTCGCGCCGGAGCCGACCGGGGAGACCGTCACTTTGAGATTGCGGCGGTTGAGCAGGTACGTCGTGAGGCCGGCGGTCTGCTGATCGGACGCCGGGGTTTCGTCGGACTTATCGTCGGCCGTGCGGATGGCGATTGTCGGCGCGTCGATCGTTGCGGGGAGCAGGTTCACTTTGAGAACGATTTCGCTCGCGGCAAATTCGTGCCCGCTGTTGAAGTCGCCGCGGGTGACCAGTGTCGGGGAGACCCCATTGCTGAAGGCCGGGAGCGTCAACAGATACTCCCACTCCCCCGGCGTGGTGAGCGGGACCACGGCGGCGGCCTTCGGGACTTCGAGCGTTTTACCGGCGAGGACGACATAGAACTTCGGCGGTTCGCGGAACGTATCCAAACCGCGCCCTCGGACCCGGAGATACGTTCCGGAAATTTCTGAGGGATTCGCAGGAATGGCTGTGGGCAGACCCTCCGTCGTCGCCACCGAATCGACGAAGAAGTTCCCGGACGGCCGCGGGCGAATGATCGATGTGGTCGAGACGAGAGGGCTCTTGGGATCCATCCCCGCCGTGGGTGTCCGCGTGATCTTGACCGCGACGGCCAAGCCCGTCGCCGGGAGATTGCTCAGGTCGATGGTGAATCTGTGAACGCCGGCAACAGTCGTGTCGGCCATCAGATCGACAGTTGCGGCGCCATCGAGCTGGACGCCCACTTTCGCGGCCGAATCGGCCTTGAACACGAGAACCGGCTTCGAACCGACCGTTTTGATCGCTCCCGTGGGCGACTCCCAGACGATCCCTTTTTCGTCTTCGATGCGGAGGGCCGATTCCGGTGTCGGCGGCGGTGTCTGTGTCGCCGGCGCCATCCCCCCCGCTTGCTGCAAGCCACCCATCGGTGCGGGCGCTCGCCCCACAATATGCCCCGGCAGCAACCCCGGCTCCGCCGGCGCTGGCACCGGCGCTGCGGCAACCGGCGCCACCGCCGCATGCCCCGGCTCCGCCACCGGCTCCACCTTCAATTTGAAGTTCGACGACAGCCACATGCCGGCGGCGCCGAAAACCAAGCACGCCAGCATCGCGAGGGGGAGACGGCCCATTGAGCAATCCTTCGCCGGTGCGAACCGCGCGGCGGAGGGCAGAAAGTGCCCGCCGGCGCGGAACCGCGTTAGCGAAAGAATCGGCTGATAAGGCGGGGGACTTGTGACGAATATGCCGGAAATACCGACGGGTGTCCGAATGTGTCGCAAGGCGGGGGGCGGCGGTAATCTGGCGAACTGCCGTCCCCTCCGAAGCTTCACCGATCGTTGTCGTCGGCTGAAATTTGGGCCGACCCGAACCGCGCCGTCCCCTCGCGCCGGATCGTCCACGACTTCGAAATCGGGAACGGGTTCACGCGCGGCGTCAGCAGCGGCAGCGACGGCGGCAGACAGTGCGCGAACGGCTTCCCCTTGAAGTCGTCGAACGCGCTCTGCTTCGCATCGAGCGTCTTGATGAACAGGTCGGACTGCCCGCGGTGATGGATGCGCACCGTCCGGCCGGAGTTGTCGCCGGACTGCGCCGGACTGTCGCTCTCGATGCGGATCGGCGGCAGCGTCAACCGGATCGGCTTCAGCAGATCCTCGTGGCCGAAGACCATCTGGAGCCGCACCGTCGCCGGCATGAGCGGCGCGGTCGCTGTAAAGGCGACATCGTAGACCCCCGTCTTGTCGTTCACCGTCAGCTTCATCCCCTCGTAGATAATGAGGGCGTCGGTCTCCATCGCTTCCAGGTTGCGGTCGAACTTCGGGACGTTGAACCGCGCCGCGGCGTGGAACGTTTGCACCCACCCGCTCGACACGTCGCAGTTCCCGGTGCCGTCGCTGCGGCACTCCTCGATCGTGGTGATCTTCGGCAAGCGCAGGAACGGCGCCGGGTCGTTCTGCGGCGGGCAGGCGTCGAGGCAGCCGGGGAACGACGGCTTCGCGGCGTCGGCCATCGGCTTCGAGGTATCGGGCATTTGCGCCGGGGCGGACGCCAGCAGGAGCAGGAGGGGCAGCACGGGCGAACTCCATTTCGCGGGGGACGGTCGGGGCGCCGGAGCGTTCATCGCCCGGCGGAGTGATGCACCGTGCGGCAATGCGGAGGTCCGGTGCGGTGTCCTGCGCTCCGACGGCGGCAGCATCGCTAAACCCGGAAGAGGCGGCGCCACGCGGTTGTCCAGCGGCTTCTTGAACACCGGATACGACATAACGGGGATTGCCGCGAGGGCCGGGTTCGAGAATGGCGCGCGGCCCGCCGCCGACCCGGCGCGCGCAGAGC
>JAYVTJ010000861.1:0-2955 GCA_043774415.1 Fimbriiglobus sp.
CCGGCTTCTCCCCTCTCCCGAAAGCCCATCCATGCGTTCCCTTTCCGTCGCCTTCCCGGTGCTAATTCTCGTCGGCCTCGGCCTCAGACTCCAGACGGCCGAGCCGGAGCGTCCGAAGGAACCCGAGCGCAAAACGTCCGGTTTGGAGAAGCGCGAACTCTGGACGACCTCGAAAGTCGTCGGCTCCCCGGAACCGCCGGCGCCGTACCGACTCGTGCCGACGTACCCGAAATTGAAGTTCAATGAGGCGCTCGAACTCACGCCGATTCCCGGCAAGCCCGCGTGGGTCGTCGCCGAGCGGCCCGGCAAGATTTACCGCTTCGACACCGACCCGAAGACTGCCGAGAAGAAGCTCGTCGTCGATGTCGGCCGCTCGACATTCGGCATCGCGCTGCATCCCAAGTTCGCGGAGAACGGGTACTTCTACGTGTCGAGCATCACCGAGGGCGACAAACCCGATGGCACCCGGATTTCGCGGTTCACCGTGACCGATCGCGAGGCGATGACGGCCGAGGCGAAGTCCGAGAAGGTGATCTTCACTTGGCCCTCGGGCGGTCACAACGGCGGCTGTCTGCGGTTCGGCCCGGACGGCATGCTCCACCTTTCCACGGGCGATGGCAGCGGGATCGCGGACAGTTTGGAATCGGGCCAGAGCCTCACGACCGTACTCGGCAAGATTCTCCGCATCGATGTGGACAAGTCGGACGAGGGCAAAGCTTACTCGATCCCGAAAGACAATCCTTTCGTGAGCACGGCCGGCGCCCGCGGTGAAATCTGGGCCTACGGCATCCGGCAGTCGTGGAAGATCGGCTTCGACACCAAAACGGGCGCGCTCTGGGCCGGCGAAGTCGGGCAGGATCTCTGGGAGAGCGTGCTGCGCATCGAGAAGGGTGGCAACTATGGCTGGAGCGTGCAGGAAGGGACGCACCCGTTCCGGCCGGATCGCAAGAAGGGGCCGACGTCGATTCTGAAGCCGATCGTCGAACACGACCACGCCGAGTTCCGCTCGCTCACCGGCGGATTCGTCTACCACGGCAAGAAGCAGCCTGCCCTCGAAGGGGCCTACATCTACGGCGACTACGACACGGGCCGCGTCTGGATGATCCGGCGCGATGACAAAACCGGAAAGGTGTCCGACCACCGCGAGATCGCGCGCTCCACGCTCCGGATCGTTGCGTGGGGGCAGGATGTCGACGGCGAAGTCTTCGCGCTCAACTTCATCGACGGCGGTATCTACCACCTCGAAGCGACACCCCCGCCGACGGCGGACGCCCCGAGGTTCCCGATGAAACTGAGTGATACGGGGCTGTTCGCCTCGACCGCCGATCATGCCCCTGCGAAGGGGGTGATCCCCTACTCCGTCAACTCGGAGCTGTGGTCGGACGGCGCGACCAAGGATCGCTTCATCGCCGTGCCCGGCGCGGGGAAGATCGAGTACGAGACCGTCACCTATCCGCAGCCGGCACCCGGTTCCGTCCCCGGCTGGCGCTTCCCGACCGGCACGGTCTTCGCGAAAACCTTCTCGCTCGAAACCGCACCGGGGAAGAAGCGCCGACTCGAAACGCGTCTGCTCGTCGTCCGCAACGTCGGCGGCACCGAGGAGTACGGCGACCAAGTCTGGGACGGCTACACCTACATCTGGAGCGACGATCAGAAGGATGCGACTCTCGCCGACCTCAAAGGCGTCGATCGCGAATACGCGGTCGAGACGGACGCCGGCGTGAAGAAGCAGAAGTGGCACTTCCCGAGCCGGACGGAGTGCACGATGTGCCACACCGTCACGGCGAAGTACGCGCTCGGGGTGAACACGGCGCAGATGAACCGCGACCACGACTACGGCGGGGTCATCGCGAATCAGCTCGCAACCTTCGAGCACATCGGCCTGTTCGACCGCAAGCTTCCGGCCGCGCCGGAAAAACTCGCGAAGCTCGCGGACTACAAGGATCCGAAGGCGGATTTGGACGCCCGCGCCCGCGGCTACCTGCACGCCAACTGCAGCCACTGCCATCGAAAGTGGGGCGGCGGCAACGCCGAGTTCCAGCTCCTCGCCACGCTGCCGGTGAAGGAACTCGGCGCGCTCGACACGAAGCCGGGACAGGGCACCTTCGATTTGAACGATCCGCGCATCCTCGTGGCGGGCGAGCCGGACCGCTCGCTCGTCTACCACCGCATGACGCGATTGGGCCTGGGCCGCATGCCGCACATCGCTTCGACCGTCGTGGACGAGGAGGGCGCGAAGCTGATCCGCGAGTGGATTCTGAAGATGCCCAAGTAACTTCGACTCGGCACAAGCGATGGGAGGAGCCGCCTTCTCCCATCGCACTTCTCACAACTTCCCAACGCGAATTGGCAGCCGATTTGCAGATTCCTGCGCACCTCCGATTGCGCGGGAACTCCTCCCGTGCGCCGGCCCGTCCCCCTCGCAGGAAGTGTCGCCATGAAAGCGCTCGTCTGGCACGGCAAAAGCGATGTCCGCGTCGATACCGTCCCCGATCCGAAGATCGAAAACCCGCGCGATGCGGTGCTCAAAGTCACTTCCACGGCCATCTGCGGCTCCGACTTGCACCTGTTCGACGGCTACATGCCGACGATGGAATCGGGCGACATCCTCGGCCACGAATTCATGGGCGAAGTCGTCGAACTCGGCTCGGCCGTGACCAACCTGAAAAAGGGGGACCGCGTCGTCGTCCCCTTCACGATGGCCTGCGGCGGCTGCTTCTTCTGCAAGAAAACCCTCTACTCCTGCTGCGATAACTCGAACCCGAACGCGAAGATCGCCGAAGCCGCGATGGGGCACTCGCCGTCGGGTCTCTTCGGCTACTCGCACATGCTCGGCGGCTTTTCGGGCGGCCAAGCCGAGTACGTCCGCGTGCCGTTCGCCGACTTCGGGGCCCTGAAGGTGCCCGATGAACTCCCCGACGAGAAGGTGCTCTTCCTCAGCGACATCTTCCCCAC
>JAYVTJ010000862.1:0-2185 GCA_043774415.1 Fimbriiglobus sp.
CGCATCGTCTTCAGTTTCCCGGCTCCGTCGCCCGCTCGGTCATAGATGTCGAGCAGCCCTTCGAGCAGGCGCTGCTGTTCGGTATCGGGCCAGGTATCGATTTGACCCGCGAGCTTTTCGAGGCCGCGCAGTTTCGCCGGATCGCGCATGTTGAGGGCGGCGCGGGCGAGACGGAGGTCGGCCCCATCGCCGGCGAGCGCCTGGGCTTCATCGAGCACGGCCAGCCCCACGGGCACCCCCGCGAGATCGGCGAGCGCCGCGGCGAGCTTGCCCCACAGGCGCGTGTCCGTCGGTCGGCGCAGAGCCTCCGAGCGGAGGATCGCGGCCGCTTTCTCCGGGCTTCCCCGCGCGGCCGCGATCTCGCTCCGCAGGATGGCCCCTTCGGAACTCGACGGCCCGAAGAGCGCGGCGACATCCTTCGCATCGGCCTCCAGCGCATCCCACTGCGCGGGCGTGGCCGGTGCCGGGGAAGTCCGGAGCTTCGCCGAGCGCATCTTCAGAAGCGCCGTGCGGACGTGCGTCCCGGCGTAGGGCGACTTCGCGGCGACCTCGTACTCGCGGATCGCTTCGTCGGTCCGACCGGCATTCAGGAACGCCTTGCCGAGCGCTTCGCGGGCGCCCCCGTTCTGCGGATCGCGGTTCGTCAGCAGCGTCAGGCATTCGAGTTCGCGCTCGGCATCCCCCGTCAGGTGGTAGCAGCGCGAGAGCAGCAAATTGGCCTGATTCTCCAGGCCGGGCAGGCTCTGCGAATCGCTCCGCAGCGCCTGCATGATGACGGTGGCTTCGTCCCAGCGCTCCTCGCTCATCGCGAGTCGGCCCCGGATGTACTGGGCTTGGGCTTTGGCTTCGGCCGTGTTGCGGGCTTCCAGCTTCCCGAGCAGGTCGCGGGTGCGTTCGGTTTCGCCGAGCTGCACGAGCAAGTCCGCGAGCGGAACGAGCAGTTCGAACTGACCCTCGACGGGGATGCGCTTCGGCGCGAGCGCCGCTTCGAGCACGGCGATGGAGGAGCCGATGTTGCCCCGCTTCAATTCGAGCCACGAGAGACTGCGGACGAACTTCGGTTCGAGCGGGTACTTGGCGATGCCGCGCGCCAGCAGGTCGGCGGCGGCGGGCAAGTCGCGGCCGCGCTGGAGCTGCTCGGCGAGCATGAGCAGCGCGTCGGCGTTGTCCGGGGCGAGTTCGAGCGCCTTCTTCAGGTCGGCGATCGCGCTGTCGATGGGCACCGCGCGGCTCTCGTCGTTCGCGTTGATGAAGAAAGCCCGGCTGATGTAAGAGACCGGATCGCCGGGCATGGCCACGATCAGGCTATCCATCACCCGCGCGGCTTCGGCGGGCTGCTTCTTCTCCGTGAAATAGTACTTCGCGAGCTGCTGGTACGACGCGGGGTTTGCAGGCTCGATGCGGATCGCCCTTTTGAGGCTCTTCTCCTGGGCATCACCCTTCTGCAATGCCCCCTGGGCGGTCGCGAGCGCCCTCCAGATCTCCGCGTCTTCGGGGAATGCCTTCAGCAGATACTCCGCATGCGTTTCCGCGTCGGTGTTGCGGTGGATGCGGAGCGACATCGCGAGCGCATCGCGGCGGATGGCGTGGCGGTCGGGATCGATCCGCAGGATTTTCTCGTACAGGAGCAGGAGGTCGGTCGCGTACCCGCGCGCATCGATGCGATCCTTGAGCAGCGCCGCGAGCTGCTCGTGGGCATCGACGTCATCGGGGCGGAATTCGAGGTACTGCCGCAGGTACGAGATGGCCGCGTCTTTCTTGCCGGCCTCGGCGGCGCGGTCGGCCTGCCGTTTGAGGGCATCGGGAATCCGCCGCGCTTGCAGGGCATGGGCGCCCGCGAGGGAGCCGACGAGCACTCCGAGGGCGAGGAGCATTTTGGCGAGGAAGCGCTTGTTGATCGTCGGCAGCATCGGTCCGCGTCCCTGCGGGGTCGAAATCGGTGGAGTGAGGGGAGTGTAATTTTTGCCGATGGGGTTCGTCAACCCCGAGTGCGCTTCGGGGTGCGCCTCCGGTATCTGGCGGCGTCGTAGGGCGTGGTCGAGTCTTCGAGACCCGCCGACCCCCAAAGTGTGGTGGTGGGTCTCGAAAACTCGACCACACCCTACGGGCGGATATCCCCAATTTCCGGAGGTACACCCCAGCGTCAGCCCCGCGCCCTTCGGCTTGTCCTCCGCGCAAGTTTGCA
>JAYVTJ010000863.1:0-1755 GCA_043774415.1 Fimbriiglobus sp.
CGACCGGCGTGCTGCCCGACGGCAACAAGTTCGACGGCCCCGCCGAATTGCGAAAGGTGCTGCTCGGAAAGGCCGATTTGTTCCGCAGGTGCCTCGCCGAAAAATTGTTGACCTTTTCCCTGGGCCGTGGTTTAGAATACTACGATAAGTGTGCCCTCGACGATCTTGTGACGAAGCTGAAATCCGCCGACGACAAATTTCCCGCCCTGATCCTCGCGATCGTCCAGTCAGACCCGTTCACCAAACGCCAGAGCAAAAGGAACGACTGACCATGAACCCGAACATTTCGCGGCGGACGGCACTGAAGGGTCTGGGCACGGTCATCGCCCTCCCGTGGCTCGAATCGCTGGCCGTCGCGGCCCCGGCGACTCCGAGTCTCGCCGCCCCCGCCGCGAAGCGGCTCGCGTTCGTCTACGTTCCCAACGGCATGCACATGGCCGACTTCACTCCGTCCACCGTCGGCAAGCTCGACAAGCTTCCGGATATTCTGGCCCCCCTCGAAAGCGTCAAAGAGCACGTCAACGTGATGACGGGCCTGAAGCTCGACAAGGCCAACGCGAATGGCGATGGCCCCGGCGACCACGCCCGCGCCATGTCCGCGTTCCTCACGGGCCGCCAGCCGCGCAAGACCCACGGGGCCGACATCCGCGTGGGGCAATCAGCCGACCAGCACGCCGCGGGCGTCCTCGGCGAATTCACCCGCTTCCCTTCCCTCGAACTCGGCATCGAGCGCGGCGGCCAATCGGGCAACTGCGACTCCGGCTACAGTTGCGCCTACTCCTCGAACCTGTCGTGGCGTTCGGAATCGACGCCGAACGCGAAGGAGACCGACCCGAAGGCCGTCTTCGAGCGGCTCTTCGGCAGCGGCGATCCGAAGGATGTGAGCGAAGCGAAGGCGAAGAAGGAACTCTACAACAAGAGCATTTTGGACTTCGTGACCGACGACGCCAAGTCCCTCGGCGGCACCCTCGGCCAGGGCGACAAGCGCAAGCTCGACGAGTACCTCGTGGCCGTGCGCGAAGTCGAACAGCGGATCGAAAAGGCGAAGAAGATCAACGCCGAGCGCAAGCCGGCCGCGAAGCCCGACATGGCCCCGCCGACGGGCACCCCGAAGGAGATGAAGGATCACGTCCGCCTGATGTGCGATCTCATGGTGCTGGCCTATCAAACCGACACCACGCGTGTCATCACACTGCCGTTCGCCAACGATGGCAGCAACCGGGCCTACCCGACCATCGGCGTGCCGGACGGCCACCACGACTGCAGCCACCACGGCAAGAACGCCGACAAGCAGGCGAAGATCAAGAAGATCAACACCTTCCACATCGAGCAGCTCGCTTACCTCGTCGGCAAGCTCAAGGACACGAAGGACGTGAACGGGACGAACTTGCTCGATTCGCTGCTGCTGGTCTACGGTTCGGGCATCGGCGACGGCGACCGCCACAACCACGACGACCTGCCGATCCTGCTCATCGGCGGCGGCGGCAAGACTTTGGAGGGCGGCCGGCACCTGAAGTACAACAAAGAACCGCTGATGAACCTCTATCTGACGATGTTCGACAAGGTCGGCGCCCCGGCTAAGAGCTTCGGAGACAGCACGGGATTGCTGAAGATTTGAGCGGGGTGCAAAAGCGGTTCGCACGGACTGACGGGCCGAGTTTCTCAGAACGGCGAGCCGACTGCGTGAGCGGTCGGTGGATCGCTCGCAAATCGCGCCGGATACGGGGGAACATCGGGCGCTGAGCAATTCAGCGG
>JAYVTJ010000864.1:0-3710 GCA_043774415.1 Fimbriiglobus sp.
CGACGGCCAAGTAATGGCGACCAACCCGCCTCCCACTGGGGATGCGTATTCCGGCGGCCGGAGGACAATCGCTCCAAGAAGGTCGAGTCTTTCATCGAGCGACTTCCGAATGTCACCGCCGTCGGTAATCATCGAGAAGTCTCGCCATTCTCGAAAAACGGGCATATCACCTCCTCTGTTTCTCGTGCCGAACGACCCCAGACTCAGCAGCACCGGCCGCCCAGCGACTTCCCAACCAGAATACCATCTCGCGGCGGGTGACTGCTCCGGCCAATTACGCTCTTGCGGTCTCTTGTATTCACTCTCATCCAGCGTCTTGTCACGCCGGCACAATGTCATGTGGCGTCGCAATTTTGCAGTCGGTAGGAATCACTTCCTCTTGGCGACGTACTTCTGGAATCGGAACTTGGCACCCGGACCGGCGAGCCAGTCCTGATACGCCTTCTGCATCACGAGGTTGTGGTTTTCGCCCGGCTTCGCGACCGGGTGCTTCCACCCGTCGCTCTCGCCCACACCGAGGAACTGGTAGAAGCTGGAAAGCGTCGTGTAGCCCGTGACGGCCACGGTCCAGTCGCCCTCGGAGATCGCTTTGAGGATCGCGGCATTCTCCGCGGCATCGATCGGGACGAGTTCGACTTCCCCGCGACTCGCCGGCTGGCGGTAGTACGTCAGGAGGACGATGGCTGCGAGCGCCCGGTCTTGGGCTTTCTCGGCCTTGAGGGCTTTCATCGGGTCGGCGATGGCACCGGCCGCAAGCTTCGCTTCGGCGACGGCCGCCTCGGCGGGCAGTTTCTGAGGCGGGGTGCTCTCCGAATAGGTGTAGAACCCGCCGACGGGGTGCTTGTGCAGGAGGAGGAGGTATTCGCCCCCTTCCTGGAGGTTCAAGTTCCGCTGCGGTTCACTGGAGAGGAGCTCTTCGCCTTGCTGAGGCACGGCCCGGAGGACGAAACCGACTTTGACATGGGTCGCGTTTTTGAGCCCGCGAATGGCCGTTTCAACCTTCACGATCGCGATGGTGTACGCCGCCGTTTCCTTCGCATCCGGATGGGCCTTGACCTCGGCCAAGTCCTTCTCGAAGGAGGTGACCTTCCCGACGAGCACCGCTTCGGATTGGACCGTCTGCTGGGCGACACCCTGCGGAGCGAGCTCCTTCAGCCTCAGTGCGTAGCTCGTCGGGGCCGAGGCCGCGAGGAGGATCAGAGCGAGTGCTGAGTGGAGCATCGTGGGAACTGCGGATCGGTGGACGATTGATCCTGCCAGAAGAGGACTGACGGCACACCCGCCGCTACAGAACTGATTCGCTCAGTCCGGAAAGCGAGCCGTCGGTTTCTTTGCGAACGCTCCTCAGCGCCGCGTCTCTTCCGCCGAACGCACCCAAGCTCAGCAGAACAGCCGCACAGTGCAACGATGAACTTCATAGAGACGTCGCGGCGGTGACTGCTGCGGCGCCTTGTTCGGCCGGCCCGGCTTCAATACCGAACGCTGCAAGCCCTACTGGCCCGCACACTCCGTCGGCTACCTATCCGTCACTTTGGAATTGCAAACTTGCAGAGCACGTAGATCGCGTCGCCGTCAGCGTACACGCGAGCTCGTCCCTTTCCTCGCGTTTTCGTGGTCAATTGATACTCCTTGCAAGGAGCATTCCTATCGCGGATTACTATACCGGCTTGCGAGAAAGCATTAAGGTCGAGTTGATGGCTTGAGTTGTGGGGATTTGTGAGATATTTTGTGTCTTCTGTCGTGCCGACACCCGGTAAGATCCCCTCCGAGGATTTCGGCATTCGCAAGATGATCGAGTAACCGGTCGCGTAACTATCGGAGAACGACTTGGAATTGACCATTTCGGCATCGTTCGGCAACTTGATAGATGTTTCATCTACGAATGTCGCGCGGTCGAGTGCGGGCGGCGCCTTCTTATTACAAGAGCACATCGAGAGCGCGCAGAGCACGGTCAAGAAGAACAGGCCAGACTTTAGTGAAGGATGCATCATAGATCAACACCTCATTGCAAATCGATGAGAATGATATGCCCGACGTGCTCAAACCGGGTCTTTCCGAGAGCAACGCTCTTCGGGACAACGCAACCGCTTGAAGGGTAGAGTCTATCCACGCGACTGCTTCCCCGCAACGATTTTCCTGTCATGATGACGCCCGCGAACACGCACGACTCGGCGACGACCAGCGGCACCGGACGGTGAGCCGCTTCGCCATCAGCCACACCTCCGCCGCCGAACGGCTCCAAGTTCAGCAGCATCGGCCGCTCAGCGAATTCCCTTCCAGAGTATCCGATCCCGCGGCCGGCGACTGCTCCGGCGATTTGTTCGGCCAGCCTGCTCAGACGTTTGCTTTTATTCAAGTGGAGTGGGATGAGAGCGGTATTGTTCGGTCGCCACCTCGGATTGCTTGAAATGCGAAACAGAGATTATTTCTTCTCTTCCACATTGACACGCTTGAGGGTCCAGTCGCAATCGGCACCGCGCACCCTCACGGCACTCGCATACCCAGTGGCAATGGCGTCACTTTCCCGTCGATGAGAAACTGATTCGTCGGCACACGGACGGTGCTCGCATGGGCGGCGGCATTTTGCCACATCTGCTCCGTGAGGCGGGCCTGGTAGTCCTTGTTCTGGCCGAAGTCCATCGATTCCGGGAGCCCGAAGCTCTGCTGCTGTTTGGAAATCGCTTCCCCGCGCGCATCGTACACGGTGGCCGTGAAGTCGATGAACTGCTCGGGTAACCGGATGGTCTCTTTCGGCCCAGGACCGGTACCGATCCCGCCGACCCGGTAACTGGAGAGCGTATAATCGATTTGTTTGCCGGTCGTTCGCAGGGCCGCTGCGATGTGGACGATGATTCCGCCCGTTCCGCTCTTGAATCCATTCTGTTCCATCTGCGGCTTCAAACCGGCAGTGGCCTTCTCGATAAAGCTGCGGCCCCCGTCGATCTGGAGTTGGTAAGCGCAACCGGGTTCGATCGTTCGCGGGTAGGCCCCGCTGGCGAGCTTGTCCGTCAACTCGATGGCCGCAGCTTCGGGAAGAACCCTCACCTGCAGGGTCAATTTCTCCGTCAGGGTTTTCTCCACCGACCAGATGCGACCATCGGGCGATCGGGTGCCGGGGATCCCGACGTTCTGCAAGTTCCAGAATGCGACCTTGGATTTCCAATCGTAGAGGGTCGAACCGAGCATGGCGTAGGCACCGAGGACCACGATGGGGGAATGGGGATACCCCGAGTAGGATCCCGAAGAGTTCCCCTCCCATTTGCCCGTCTCCACGCTCCAGCGGGAGAGGGTTTCGAACCCGGTCATCACAACCGCTGTTTTTCCATCCCGGCTGAAGCCGGCTCTTCCGAGAGACGGGTACGCAATCCCGCAGGATTCAAATCGGCCGAGCCGTTCGCCGGTTGCGACTTCGTACAAATCGTATCTATTGCCCGAACCGGCCAGAAACTGTTTACCGCCCGGAGAGATCTGGAGCGTACCGGTGTGCCCTTCGGAGACGTAGATCGCTTGGAATTCGGGCAGTTTCCAGAGGACGATCTTCCCCGAGCCCTGCGTGATCGCCCGATCCGCGCCGACGAGGGAAAAGCTTTGGATCGGACCGTTCGGCCCACAGGGTGTCCAGGAGCCGAGCTTCCGATTCTCCTTGAGGCTCCAGAGTGAGAGGCGGGACATCTCCGAATTTTGCTTCCCCAGGAGCAGTTGGCCATCCG
>JAYVTJ010000865.1:0-3478 GCA_043774415.1 Fimbriiglobus sp.
GGCGGTCAGCGGCCGGGCCGGCGCCCCGACGCCCGAACTGCTCTGGGTGCAGAGCCTCGGCCGGGCGAACAATCCGATCAAGCAGGATTCGCTGCGGCGCATCCAATCGTCGTTCATGGCGTCGGCCGATGGCGTCGTCGTCTGCCCGACCAACTCGGGTGCCCTGATCGCCGTCGATATCAACGCCCGCAGCCTGCTCTGGGCCCACACCTACAACGCCGGCGAAGCCCGCGGCGAAATCGGCCCCGGCGGCGGCGGCGGCTTCCGCGGTCGGCCCTTCCCGAATCCGGGCATGGGCGGCCAAGCCCTCCCGAACGAGCGCTGGCGCGCGTCCAGTCCGATCATCTACAACGGCCGCGTGATTCTGAGCGCCTACGATTCAGATCAGGTCCAGTGCCTCGACCTCCGGACGGGCAAGCTCCTCTGGACCGAGAACCGCCAAGTGGACGACATGTACGTCGGCGGCGTCGTCTCGAACAACGTCATCATCGTCGGCCGCAACACGGTCCGCGCGATCAAGCTCGTCGGCGATAAGGACGCGCAGAGCGGCCGCGAAAAGTCGGTGGCCGCGTGGAAGGAACCGCTGAAGATCGGCAACCCCTCGGGCCACGGCGTCCCGAGCAAAGACGGCCTCTATTACATCCCCGTGATCGGCGATCCGGACAAGCCCGATTCGACCGTTCCGGCCGTCTGGGCGATCAACGCCGAAACCGGCGCCGCCAAGGCCAAGACGCCCTTCCGCCGCAAGGAGGGCAGCGCCCCCCCGAGCCAAGATGTCCGGCTCTCCCTCGGCAACCTCGTCTTTCACGATGGCATGATGTTCTCGCAGTCGGCTGCGGAGATCAGCGCCTTCCCGCTGATCGAAGTGAAGAAGAAGGAGATGGACACGCTCCTCGCGAAGAATCCGAACGACCCCGAAGGGCTGACCTCGCGCGGAGAACTCCTCCTCGACGACGGCAAGCTGAACGAGGCCATCGCCGACTTCAAGAAGGCCGAAGCCAACAAGCCCGTCGAAGCGACGACGCGGAAGATCAACCAGAAGCTCTACGTCGCCTACACCGAAATCCTGCGGAGCGACTTCGCCGCCGCGAACAAGTTCCTGCCCGAGTACAAGAAGCTGTGCGAATTCGCCATCGAAGGCGACGACGGCAGCCCCGAGAAGGCACGCCAGATCGAAGAGCAGACGCGCCGCAAGGGCCTCTTCTACAGCCTCGTCGCCAAGGGGTGCGAAAAGGCGGGCCGGCTCGTCGAAGCGTTCGACAACTACCGCGCCTACGCCGCACTCGGCGAGAAGGGCCGGCTGCTGCCGGTGCCCGAAGACGCCAATACCCTCGCGCAGTCGTCCGTCTGGGCCAGCGGCCGGATCGATGCCATGATGCGGGCCGCGAAGGACGACACCGTCCGCAAGCCCCTCGAAGAGAAAGTGGCCAAGGAATGGGACGCCGTCCGCGGGGCGAACGACCTCGTCCAGCTCGAGAGCTTCGTCAAAACCTTCGGCCCGTATTTCGCCTCCGGCCGCGAGGCGCAGTTCCTGCTCTCCGAGCGGCTCATGCTCACGAACAACGATGACGACAAGCGCAAGGCACAGTCGTACCTGCTCAACCTCGTTGGCGAAGCGGACGAATCGAAAGAGGGCAAAATCTCGGCTGGCCGCGCGACCGAAGCCTTGGCCCGGCTGCTCACAAGCCGGAACATGATGGAAGACGCCGTGGGCCTTTACTCGCGCCTCGGCACCGAGTTCCCAACCGTAGTCGTTCGCGACGGCAAAACCGGCGCCGATATCTACGGCGACATCATCACCGACAAGCGGCTGCTGCCGTCGCTCGAACCGGCCCGCGTCGTGAGCCTGACCAAGTACAAGGTCGATCACAGCGTCGGCAACAGCGGGAACTACCGCGGCAACTCGCTGGCGATCACGCCCGATGGCGACCTGCTGCCGTTCTTCAAGCGCTACCGCCTCAGCCTCGACATGGATCAGAACACCGGCCTCCAAGCGTTCAAGGTCACCGACCGCGTCACGGGCGAAGAGCGGGCGAAGTTCCCCGGCCTGCCGCAGATGCAGCTTTTCAACAACAACGGTCAGCCGCAGAACGCGACGAACCTCCGCATCGCCCAGGCGAGCGGCCACCTGCTCCTGCTGCACATCGGCCAGTTCGTCTACTGCTACGACCTCTCGCAGGAGAAGGGCAAAGAACTATGGAAGCAGAACCTCCTCGGCCAAGACATCATCCCGAACGGTCAGCTCCAGATGGATCCCAACCCGAATCCGGAGGGCGATTACATCTTCCGCAGCCAAGACGGCTGGTCCTTCCGGCTCGGGAAGTCGTCGGTGCTGCAGTCGTCGTACGCCGCGGTCCTCACCCGCGACGGTCTCAATGTCGTCGATCCGCGCACGGGGACGAAACTCTGGAGCCGGGCCAACGTCGCCGGCCGCGCTTCGGTCTACGGCGATGCCCGCTACATCTACCTCGTCGAAGCCAGCTCGACCGGCACGACATCCCGCGTCCTGCGGGCGTCCGACGGGGCCACGGTCGAAGGCGTGAAAGATTTCGGCGCCTTCATCACGGGGCCGAATCGCCTCGCCGCGTTCGGGCGGCAACTGCTGCTGACGGAACCGGGCACGAAGGACGCCGGAGGCTTGATCCGGCTCTACGACATCATCGAAGGGAAGGATGTTTGGAGCAAGAAGATGCCCGCCGAGTCGGCCGTGCTGAAGACGTTCGATCCGGACATCACCGGGTTCGTCGCACCGACGGGGGCCATCACGGTGCTCTCGTCGCGCACGGGCAAAGTGCTGCTCGACGGCAAGGTCGATGCGGATCGGATCGAAGAGCACACGAAGGTGGCCGGGAAGCTTGCCCTGAAGGAACCGCTACTTATGGCCGATGGCGAGCGGTTCTACGTCTTCCTGAACAAGGACGACAAGAACGCGATGAACCCGAACATCTACTGGGGGTACTCGCCGGTGCGGATGACTTCGGTCAACGGAGCGTGCTACGCGTTTGACCGGACGACCGGCAAGCGGCTCTGGTACACGGAAACGCAGTTCGCCCGCCAGCAGATCTGCGTCGAGCGGTTCGAGGATATGCCCTGCATCGTCGGCTCGAACCCGTCCTACGCCGACCCTGACGCCGCGCCGGCCCTGCGGGGGCAGATGCAGCACCAGATCGTCGCCGTGGACAAGCGCACCGGCGTGCTGAAGTTCTACAAGACGAACCTGCAGCAAAGCGGTCCGTTCCAAGCCCTGAACTACGACGCGAAAGTCGGGAGCTTCGAGTTCTGGAACTACAATCTCCGCGTGAAGATCACGGCCGAGTGAAACCCCTCCGAATCCAGGGGAGTTTCAACTCCTCGGGATGCCTTCCGACCATACGATGATCCCATCGACCGCGCTCCTCTCCCACCGGCGCGGTAATTTTTGAGCCGCGCTGTGACAGAATTTGCCACGCCGCTCGTCTTACCCACGTTCCGCCGTTTC
>JAYVTJ010000866.1:0-1546 GCA_043774415.1 Fimbriiglobus sp.
ACTCAATCGAGTTCTGCCGAACTCATTTTCCGACCGGGCAATTGAGGCGAGGCACGAATCGGCGGGTGCTGCACACGGTTCCGGGGACAAGCGATGACAGAAGAGGAGTGGCGGACGGGGAGCGACCCGCAATCGATGCTGGAATTGTCATTCGAAACTGCGACCGATCGGAAGCTGCGACTGTTCGGCTGCGCCTGCTGTCGACGGGTCTGGGACTTGCTCCCGAAAGATTGCTTTCGGGGTATCGTCTCGGTCGCGGAGCATTTTGCCGATGGACACGCGAGTGCCAACGAGCTGGAGGTCGCGAAGAATGCCGGCGGGGCCGCTTTGGTGAAGGCCGGAGAAGCGGGCGTGACAGGGCCGAGTTATTGTGCGATGGGTTGTGCGTGGTCCTGTGCGAGAAACGCGGAGACCGCCGCGAATTATCCGCTCTGGGTCTTCGACGATGTCGGTGAACTCGTCTGGGAAGCCGCCCTTCTTCGCGACATCTTCGGCAACCCCTTCCGACCCGTCGTCGCCGATTCCGCTTGGCTCACGCCGACCGCCGTCTCTATCGCGTCCGCCATCTACGAGGATCGCGCCTTCGACCGTCTGCCGATCCTTGCGGACGCCCTCGAAGAAGCCGGCTGCACGGATGCCGACCTCCTGCTCCACTGCCGCCAACCGGGCGAGCATGTCCGCGGCTGCTGGGCCGTTGATCTGGTGCTGGGCAAGATGTAGGACAGGCATCTTGCCTGTCCCGGATCGCGGACAGGCAAGATGCCTGTCCTACACGGGGCGTCTGCGAACATCACCGCATCTTCACACCGCATCAGCGCGGGCGCGGTAGCATATCCCCGCTTCACTTCTCCTCCGGGTGCTCCATGAATCGCCTGCTCTTGCTCGCCGGGGTCGTCGCCATCGTCGGCGGGGCCGTCGCGCTCTCGCACACCCGCACCGAATCCGAGAAGCCCGGCGCCACGGCCGACGGCATCCGCGCGACATCCGAAGAGAAAAATCCCTGGACGAGCCTGAAGGTCAACGCCGACGCGGAGCAGTTCCAGTTCGCGGTCGTTTCGGATCGCACCGGCGGGCACCGTCCCAAAGTCTTCAGCCAAGCCGTGCAGCGCATCAACATGCTCCAGCCCGAGTTCGTCGTGAGCGTCGGCGACCTCATCGAAGGCTACACGACGAAGGAAGAAATCATGGAGAAGGAATGGAAGGAGTTCACCGGCTACATCGACCAACTGCAGATGCCCTTCTTCTATGTGCCCGGCAACCACGACCTCACAAACAAGGAACTCAACGCCGATTGGACCAAGCGCTTCGGCCGCAAGTTCTACCACTTCGTCTACAAGAACACCCTCTTCCTCTGCGTCAACTCCGAGGACGGCAAAGCCAGCACGATCACCGCGGAGCAGACGGCTTACTTCCAAAAAGCGCTCGCCGATAACAAGGAGGTGAAGTGGACCATGGTCTTCCTCCACAAGCCGATGTGGACCGACAAAGACTTGGAAAAGAGCGGCTGGGCCAACTTCGAGAAGGCGCTCGACGGCCGCAAGTACAC
>JAYVTJ010000867.1:0-2024 GCA_043774415.1 Fimbriiglobus sp.
AGAAAATCATCGGAATAAGTCGAAACTGAGTTCGGCCCACAACCAGACTCTCTCTCGAATCTTCTCCGCGTCCTCTTCCGACTCTGCGGTGAAAATCTGCTGTCTACTCTGTGCCTCTGTGGTTAATTCGGATCACAAACTCATGACCCCGGAACTCGTGCTCATCTTCGACTTCGGCTCGCAGTTCGCGCAGCTCATCGCGCGGCGCGTCCGCGAACTCAACGTCTTCTGCCAGATCGTCCGGCACGACCTCACCGCCGAGCGCGTGCGGGAATTGAATCCGAAGGGGATCATCCTCTCGGGCGGACCCTCCAGCGTCTACGATGCCGGGGCGCCGAAATGCGATCCCGCGATCTTCGACCTCGGCATCCCCGTCCTCGGCATCTGCTACGGGATGCAACTGGCGTGCGAAGCGCTCGGCGGCGAAGTCGTCGGCGCCCACCACCGCGAGTACGGCCGAGCGACGCTCAACGTCCTCGATCCCCACGGGCTGTTCGCCGGCCTCCCGCACGAAGCGACCGTCTGGATGAGCCACGGCGATCAGGTGAAGGCCGCGACCGGCGGATTCGAAATCCTCGCCGCCACGGACACCTGCCCCGTCGCCGCGGTGAAGCATTCCGCGCGGCCGATCTACGGACTGCAATTCCACCCGGAGGTGAGCCACACGCCGCAGGGCGGGGTCATCCTCAAGAACTTCCTCCTCGGCATCTGCGGCTGCGCCGGCTCGTGGAAGATGAGTGCGTTCGTCGAACGCACCGTCGAAGCGATCCGTGCGCGCGTCGGCACCAAGCGCGTCATCTGCGGTCTCTCCGGCGGCGTCGATTCCTCCGTCTGCGCCGCGCTGCTCCTCAAGGCCATCGGCCCGCAACTCGCCTGCATCTACGTCGACAACGGCTTGATGCGGACTGGCGAAACCGAACTCGTCCGCACGGCCTTCCGCGATTGGTTCCACGCCGACCTGCACGTCGTCGATGCGGGGGCGCGATTCCTGGGCGAACTCGCCGGCATCAGCGATCCCCAGGAGAAGCGCAAGACCATCGGCCGCGTGTTCATCGACTGCTTCAAGCACGAGGCGAAGTCGATCCCCGATGCGCTCTTCCTCGCGCAGGGCACGCTCTACCCAGACGTCATCGAGAGCGGCGGCAGCGCCGACGGCCCGGCCGCAACGATCAAGCTGCACCACAACGTCGGCGGCCT
This sequence comes from Fimbriiglobus sp., assembly GCA_043774415.1. Lineage (GTDB taxonomy): Bacteria > Planctomycetota > Planctomycetia > Gemmatales > Gemmataceae > JALHQU01. Next base: position 1,198 of record JAYVTJ010000867.1, read on the forward strand.
GCCGAAGGAACTCGGCTTCGAGTTGATCGAACCGCTCCGCGACCTGTTCAAAGACGAAGTCCGCCAACTCGGATTGGAACTCGGGTTACCGGAAGAGATCGTCTGGCGGCATCCGTTCCCCGGCCCCGGCCTCGCCGTGCGCTGTTTGGGGGACATCACCGAACCGAAGCTCGACGTGCTTCGGAAGTGCGACGAAATCTTCCTCGACGAACTCCGCAGCAGCGGCTGGTACCGCAAGACGTCGCAGGCCTTCGCCGTGCTGTTGCCCGTGCGCAGCGTGGGAGTCATGGGCGACGGCCGGACCTACGACAACGTCGTAGCGATCCGCTGCGTGCAGTCGGACGACTTCATGACGGCCGACTGGAGCCACCTGCCGCACGAACTGCTGGCCCGCGTGAGCACGGCGATCATCAACCGGGTGAAGGGTGTGAATCGCGTGGTTTACGACATCAGCAGCAAGCCGCCCGCGACCATCGAGTGGGAGTAAGGGGAAGTGCGGAATGCGGAATATCAGGACATGATAAGCGTCGACCTGTGCGCGGCAGATGACCACGAGACGATCGACCGCGTGCAGGCGGTGATTGGGGAGTTGGGCTACGTCGCCGACGACACTTGGCACGACAGCCCGCTCGGAGTCGGGCTGACGCGCTTCCGACGCGGGGCGGCGGAACTTACGGTCTTCCGCGATGCGTGGCTCGTGGATGTGGCCGGAGCGGAGTCCCTCGTGAACGAGTTGCTCGAAGCCTTGCAGGCCTATTGACCGACGCAATCGACCCTCTTCGTAGGTCGGGTCGAGTCTTCGAGGCCCGACATTTTCGCGGTGTCGG
>JAYVTJ010000868.1:0-1714 GCA_043774415.1 Fimbriiglobus sp.
TGCTGAGCCTGCCGCTCGACCTCGGCGTCTGGAGTTTCACGGCGGCGCTGTTCCTCCTCGGGGCAGGCATGGGCGTCGGCAAGGCGAGCGTCTACAAGCTCATCCCCGATTCGTTCCCGCAGAACATCGGCGCCGTCGGCGGCCTCGTGGGATTGCTCGGCGCGCTCGGCGGCGTCCTGATCCCCCTCGGCGTCCTCCCGCTGCAAGGGCTGACCGGGATGCCCCAAGTGCTCTTCGGCGTGCTGCTGGTACTCACCGTCATCAGCGCCGTCTGGTTCCGAACCGAACAGAGCCTCGGCAAGCGCCGCGAGTCCGTGCCCGCGAAAGAAACAGAGCAATTGGTCGCCGTCGGCTGAGCCGCTCGCACAATAGCCGCACCACACTCACGGTGCAGCTATGGCCCGCAGCGAACTCATCGTCGGCGTCTCGGGGATTCGCGGCATCGTAGGCGACTCGCTGCACCCCGAGGCGGCCTGCCGCTTCGCTGCGGCGCTCGGCGCCCAACTCGGCGGCGGGCGCATCCTCGTGGCGCGCGACAGCCGGCCGAGCGGCGACATGCTCAAATACGCCGTCTTCGCGGGGCTGCAATCGGTCGGCTGCACGGTCGAAGATCTCGGCATCTGCCCGACCCCGACGGTCGGCATCGCCGTGCGGAACCTCGGCGCAACCGGGGCCGTGATGATTACGGCCTCGCACAATCCCGCACCGTGGAACGGACTGAAGCTCTTCGGTTCGGACGGAGCCGTACTCCCCGCGGAAGTCGGGCAGCAAGTGCGGATGCTTTACGATTCCAGTGTGCGGGCCCGTTCGAGTTGGAACGCCATCGGCAGCGTCCGCGTCCCGCCGGATGTCCAGGACGATCACTGCCGCGCCGTTCTCGAGCATATCAGCGCTTCGACCATCGCGAGCCGGGGCATCCGCGTGCTCCTCGACGGCAACGGCGGGGCCGGCGGGCCACTCGGCGTGAAGCTCCTCGCCGAGTTCGGCTGCGAGGTCGTGCAGCACCACTGCGAAGCCGACGGCGATTTCGTCCACGAACCGGAGCCGACGCCGGCGCACCTCGCCGAGGTCGCGCCGTGGGTGAAGCAGTCCGGTTCCGCCGTTGGCTTCGCGCTCGATCCCGATTCGGATCGCCTGGCGATGATCGACGAAGCCGGCACCTGCGTGAGCGAGGAACTCACGCTCGCACTCGCCGTGAAATACCGCCTGAAGCAGGCGAGCGGGCCGGTCGTCGCAAACATGTCCACGAGCCGGGTGATCGGAGATCTGGCGAACGCGGCGGGGTGTTCGTTCCACCGTTCGGCAGTTGGGGAAGCGAATGTGGTCGCCGAGATGCGCCGCGTCGGCGCGCTCATCGGCGGCGAAGGTAACGGCGGCGTCATCGACCCGCGCCTCGGCTGGGTGCGCGATCCGTTCATCGGCATGGGATTGATTCTGTCGCTGATGGCCGACGTGCGCAAGCCGCTCTCGCAGCTCGTCGCCGAGCTTCCGCAGTATGCGATGCTGAAGACCAAATTCACCGTGCCGAGGGAGGCGCTGGCGCCGGCCCTCGCGGCGATCCGGGCGCATTGGCCCGATGCCCGGACCGACACCCTCGACGGTCTGCGTCTCGACGGCCCCGATTGGTGGCTGCACGTGCGCGCGAGCAACACAGAGCCGATCGTCCGAGTGATCGCCGAAGCGCCGACCGCAATGAGGGCGGCGGAACTCTGCC
>JAYVTJ010000869.1:0-5450 GCA_043774415.1 Fimbriiglobus sp.
GCCACCGGCCCCAGCCCGATCCGAACGCGGTCTGGTACATGGTCTACTACGATGCGGGCATCGCGCGCACCGTGAAGGGCAGCACCGAAACCATCCGCAAGAACGTCCTCGCGAACGCGCTCGGCGATCCGAGCACAGTGCTGGTCAGCCGGGCGAAAGCCGGGCCGTTCGCCCCGCTGCGGAACACGCCCGAGTTCCGCGATCTGCTCTTCGGCGATGCCACCGCGTCGGGGGCACACCCGGCCGACGTTCTCGAACAGGCGCTCGGCCTGCAATCGCCGGTGACCGAGACCGCGAAAGACGACAGCGTCTCGCGGACGCGCCTGTACACCCCGGCCGATTCTTCGGCGCTGGAGCGCACGCCGTCGAATCTGGAGGAGCCGAAGAAGACCCAGGCCGTGGAGACGGTGCCGCGCACCGAGGCATCCAATTTGAACGTGGGCACCGACGAGCGTCCGAAGGTCCGCGTCGGAGGTGACAAAGCCCTGCAAGCCGCGTCGGCGATGGATCTCCACGCGACTGCGCCGCGCCCGCGGATCGCACTCGCCGCCTTCTGGCCGTGGATCGCACTCGCCGTCGGCGCGGTGGGATTCGTGATCGGTTTGGTTTCCCTCTTCCGATAGGACCTGTTGCGGAATTCCTTCTGCAACTCCGTGCTACACCAGCGGCAGCGGATTGCGGGCGAAAATCCTCCCTTCGATCGGTTCCCCTTCGACCAAGTGCTTCCGTACGAATTCGGGGATGCGTTCGGCGGTCATCCCGCCGTAGTACGTCCCTTCCGGATAGACGAGCAAAATCGGCCCGCCGGTGCAGACCCGCAGGCAGCCGACCTTCGTGCGGTAGCAGGCGTCCGGCCCGGTGGCCAGCGAAAGATTCCGCTCCTTCAGCTCGCGCTTGAGCACCTCCCACGCGGCTTCGCCGACGCCCGCCGCACTGCACGCTTCCCCCGTGCAGAGGAAGACGTGCCGGGCGTAGTGGCCGATCAGCAGCTTTTCGGCCAGCTCCTGCAACGGCTTCAGTTCGTCGTCCATTTCGACCTCCGCAATCGCCGCACGGCCTCTGCGAACAGCAGCACGCTCGATGTCGCCGCGGCGATGGCGAGCCAGTCGAGGAGCGCGAGCGGTTCCACTTCGAAAACCGCGCCGCCGAACCGCACGATCAGAATTTGCCCCACCACCGTGAGCGATGCGATCATCAGGAAGAGCGGATTGCGGTGCAGGCCGCTCCAGGCCGATTGGGTCGGCGTCAGCGACCGGCAGTTGATCTGATTCCAGACTTGGAACGCCACGTAGACCGTGAAGAAGATCGTCACCTGGCGCAGGGTGAACGGGGCGAAGTCGGGGGAAATCGCGCCGTCGCCGCGGAGCCAGTCGGCGTGGCGCATCCCGAGCAGCAGGCCCATCATGGCGACCACGAAGAACGCCCCCGTGCTGAGGATCGTGCCGAGCATCGCGCGCGTGATGATGCTGTCGCGGCAGCGCTTGGGCGGTTCGCCCATCAGCCCGGCCCGCGGCGGCTCGGAACAGAGTGCGATCGCCGCGAAGGTGTCCATGATGACGTTGATCCAGAGCAGTTGCAGCACCGTGAACGGCGGCTTCAGCCCGACGAGCGGCCCGAGGAAGGCGATGGCGAGGGCGCTCGCGTTGATCGTGAGCTGGAACAGGATGAAGCGCTGGATGTTCTCGTAGAGCGCGCGGCCCCAATGCACGGCCTTCACGATGGTGCCGAATGAGTCGTCGAGCAGGACGATGTCGCTCGCCTCCTTCGCGACCTCGGAACCGGCGATGCCCATCGCGAGGCCTACGTCGGCCTTCTTGAGGCTCGTCGCATCGTTGGTGCCGTCGCCCGTCATCGCGACGACTTCGCCGAGGTCCTGGAGCAGCTTCACGAGGCGATACTTGTCGAGCGGCTTGGCCCGCGCCAGCACCCGCAGCGATTTCATCTCCGCTTTCAGTCCGTCGTCCGAGATCGCGTTGAACATGTCGCTCGTGAGAACGCGGTGATCCGGAGAATCGAGCAGCCCGACCTCACGCGCGACGGCGCGTGCCGTCTCGGGGTTGTCGCCCGTGATCATCTTCACGTCGATCCCGGCGGCGCGGCACTCGGCGATGGCGGCGCGGACATCGGACCGCACGGGATCGCGGATCGCGACGAACCCCCGGAAAATCAGCCCCGCTTCGTGTTCGGGCCGATCCTCGGACGGATTCGGTTTGTCGGCGAAGGCGAGCGTGCGCATCGCATCCCCCGCGGCGCGGGACAGGTCCTCTCCGATTCGCAAGCAGTCCTCCGGCGCGATGGAGCGCACCGCGCCGGCCGTATCCGCGATGCGGTCGCAACGCGCGAGCACCACTTCCGGCGCCCCTTTGCAGAGGAGCCAGCGGCCCCCGTCCCGCTCCACGACCGTCGTCATCCGCTTGCTGTCGGAGGAGAACGCGGAGCGCGCGACCACCGGATGGCGCCTCCTCAATTCCGCGGCGTCGAAGCCCGCCCCCTCGAGCCAGCGGAGCAGCGCCCCCTCGGTCGAGTTCCCGACGACGACGGTCTTGCCGTCCTTCACCTCGAGCGCCGCCGTGGAGTTCAGCGCGGAGTGCAGCGCCATCGATTCCGAAGGCGCTCCGGCGTCGTCGGTGGGTCCGCCGTGCGACCAGCGGACGACCGTCATGCGGTTCTCCGTCAGCGTGCCGGTCTTGTCGGTGCAGATCACGGTGGCGCTGCCGATGGTCTCGCAGGCGACGAGCCGCTTCACCAGCGACTTGGCCCGCGTCATCTTGCGCATGGCGAGCGCGAGCGACACCGTCACGCTCATCGGCAGTCCTTCGGGAACCGCCACGACGATGACGATCACCATGTAGACGACGTAGCCGAGCAGGTTGCCGACGACGCGCAGCAGATCCGCTTCGTCCGCCGGCCAGACGATTTCGCGCGGCTCGACCACGAACAATCCCCGCAGCAGAAGCGCGGCGAATATGGCCAGAGCGGCGGCGTAACCGACCTTGGAAATCACATTCGCGAGGTCCGTGAGCTTCTCCTGGAGCGGCGTGGTGACGTGGGCGAACGCCAGCTTCGACTTCACCCGCTGATCGCCCGCGACCGGTTCGTCGTCCGATCCGAGCCGCCTCGCGATCTCGCCGAGCATCGTGGCATCACCGACGCGCACGACGACCATTTCGGCCAAGCCGTCGACGACGTGCGTGCCGCGGTAGAGGCAGCCGGCGTACTCCGGCCCGTCCGCGATCTCCGATTCGGCATCCGGCCTCTTCGCCGTCGGCTCCGATTCGCCCGTCAGCAGCGACTGATCGACGCGGAAATCGTGCCCGCTCACCATCCGGCCGTCGGCGGGGATCTCGTCGCCCGCTTCGAGGAGCAGCCGATCCCCGACCACCACATCGTCGAGCGCGATCGTGCGCTGCGCGCCGTCGCGGATCGCGCGGACGCGCACGTCCTCCTTGCGCTCGTTGAGCCTTTCGAATTCGCGGTCGCTGCGGTACTCGCTCAGGAAGGCCACGCCCGTGGCGAGCGCGACCGCGATCATCACCGCGAGCCCTTCAATGGAGGGATGTCCGAGACCCGCTGAAACGGCGAAGAGGGCGAACGCCAGCGCGAACAGGAGTGTCGGCAGCCACTCGCGGATCGCGGGCAGTCGCCCCGCGAGCAGCAGGGCGAGGGATGCGGCGAGGCCGAGACCGCCGGCGAGCGGCGACTGCGCGAAGAGATCGACGACGATCTTCAGCAGCGTCGCGGCGAGGAGGATCTTGATGATCGGCTCGTCGAACTTCGCGAGGAACTTCCGCCAGACCGGTTCGCGCGGCAGCGCCGTCAGCCGGTTGCCCCCGAAGAGCGCGCGGCTGCGCTCGGCTTCGTCCGACGGCAATCCGCCGCCGCGCGAGGGGGGGAACTCTTCGAAGAGGGATTCGAGAGATTGCATCCGGTCGGACTCGCGGGAATAAAAAGAGGCACCCGGCCCGGGTGCCTCTCGCTATCGTTTGTTAGCCGGACGCGCAAGCGACGGTAGCCGGATGCGCGGCGTTCGGCGAACGGATCCGTCGCTTGCGCGTCCGGCTACTGACAGTCTGGTTGCCAATGCCATCGCTCGATTCTTCGCCCCAACGGGGCCGACGTACACAGCCCAGGGCGGAAGCCCTGGGAAAGTGCGTCTCTCGTCTTCCGCCCCGAAGGGGCCGGCGTTCTCCGTGATACACGCCGGCCCCTTCGGGGCGGAGTTCCTCTCTGAACCAGTCCCAGGGCTCCCGCCCTGGGCTGAGTACGTCGGCCCCGATGGGGCGAAGAATCGGAAACTGGCATTCGTTTCCTGACAGTCAGTAACAAATCCACTCGATCACCGCTTCTGCCTCTGCGAGGCTACCACGATCCGCGAATCGCCGCCGCGGACCGTCACTTCGAACACCGTCTCTTCGATCTGCTCGGGCTGCTTATTCGCATAGGCCACTTCGAGCCGGGAGAGTTCCCCTTCCAAATCCTTCGGGAAGAAAGCCCAGAACGACGCCGGGGTGAAGTTCAGGTTCAGCGCGCTCGACACTTCCGTCACCGACGTCTTTTTGTAATCGCAGAACTGGATCTGCCCGGCGAGTTTGGTCCACTCCTTTTCTTCGACGTATGTGCCCGGCCGCGGATTGATGAGGTCGCGGAAGACGTAGGCCGTCTTCCCGTCCGGCGGAATCGGCACGACGACCACGGCTTTGAGCGCCGCGAGTTGATCGAGGTAATCCCGGCCGCTGCGCGTGCTGAAGCGCATCACCCAGCGCATCGAGCGCGCCCGCGTGCTGCTCGCCCCTTTGCCGCCGACGCCAGTGCCGTCGACGCCGTCCCCTTTGCCCGGTCCGCCCGGCGTCCCCTTCTGCGAGCCGACGCCCAAGAGTTTGTCGCGGATCGCTTTGTCGAACGTGGAATACTCCGCCGGCTTCTCGCTCGAGAGCGGAATCGCCGAGTCGGGATCTTCGATCTTCAGCTTGGAGTCGATGTCCTTCTGGATCTCGGGGATCTCATCCGGATGCGGGAGCGCTTGGACATCCTGCGCGCTCGGCGGGGTGAAGCCGATGGCGATGGGATCGGGTTCGCCGCCGACGCCCTGCGAACCGTCGCCGCTGTCGTCGTCGCCGTTATCGCTCAGCATGATCGGCACCGAATCCTGCTTCGGCCCGATGTTGGCGGCGAAGAAGAGCGCCAGCATCAGCGCGAACATGCCCGCGAGGAGGAACGCCGAGGTCGTGAACGAGATCGGCATCTCGAAGCGCGGCGAATGCGCCTGCCAGAAGGTCTCTTCGCCCGGTTCCGGTTGCGCGTCGAGTTCGTCGTCGTCGAGATCGGTACTCATCGGATGCTCCGCCGGGGCCAATGTGCTGCCAATGTAACGTACCCGATGCGCGGGCGTTTGCAAAGATCGTGGCGAGCGGCGCGGCGTGAGCCCGCCGTGATGCGATTCTGACACGGCG
>JAYVTJ010000870.1:0-1803 GCA_043774415.1 Fimbriiglobus sp.
ATCCCGGTTCGGGTAACGGCGGGTCTCGAAGACTCGACCACGCCCTACGCAAGTCCCGGTTCGGGTAACGGTGGGTCTCGAAGACTCGACCACGCCCTACGCAAGTTGCGTTTCCCCGCATGCGGACTTATAATCTCATACACCCGCCCCGCCGCATTCCGCGCCTCTCTCGAGTGCCCCACTCATGCTCCGCCCGATGATCGCCTCCGGGATCTTCTGCTCCCTCGCCGCCTCCGCGAGCGGCGCCGAGGCGCCGTCGTTCCTCAATGAAGTCGTGCCGGTGCTCACCAAATCCGGGTGCAATTCGGGATCGTGCCACGGCAAGGGCCTCGGGCAGAACGGCTTCAAGCTCTCCCTGCGCGGCTACGCTCCGGATGCCGATCACAAAGCGCTGGTGCGCGAATTCGACGGTCGCCGCATCGACACGACCGAGCCGGAACGGAGCATCCTGATCACGAAGCCGGCGGGCCTCGCTCCGCACGAAGGGGGCAAACTCTTCGGCGCCGACAGCCGGGAGTACGCGACGCTGCTCGCGTGGTTGAAGGCCGGGGCGCCGGGGCCGGATGCGAAGGACGCGAAGATCGCCAAGCTCGAAGTGACCCCCGCCGACAAGGTGCTGAAGGTCGGCGAAGAGTTGCAGCTTACCGCGACCGCGACCTTTACCGACGGAAAGAAGGCCGACGTCACTTGGCTCACGAAGTTCGACAGCAACGATGCGACGGTGGCGACCGTCGATGCCAAGGGGCGGGTGAAGGCGAAGCGCAACGGCGCCACCTCGATCCGCGCCGCGATGCTCACGGAAGTCGGCGTCGCCGTGCTCGCGGTCCCATTCGAGAAAGTCGTCGATGACGCGAAGTTCGCGGCGAAGAACAACTTCATCGATGCCGCGGTCTTCGAGAAACTGAAGGCGCTCCGCATCGAACCGGCGGGCCTCTCCGAAGATGCCGAGTTCCTGCGTCGCGTTTACTTGGATGCCACGGGCACGCTGCCGACACCCGCTGCGGTGAGGGCGTTCCTCGCGGACACGTCCGCCGACAAGCGCGCGAAGGCCATCGACAAGCTCCTCGACACGCCCGAGTTCATCGACTACTGGACGCTCTTCCTCTCGGACCTTTTGCAGAACCGCAAGGAGCGCGACCACGATGTCCGCGGCGTGAAGGGCGTGCGCCAGTTCCACGCTTGGATCCGCGCCCAAGTCGCAACCAATCGGCACTGGGATGAACTCGCCCGCGATGTCCTCACGGCGAAGGGGAGCACCACGACCTCGCCGCAGGTCGGCTACACCATCGTGACGCTCGGCGAGCACCGCGAAACCGAAAAGTCCGAACTCGCCGAGAGCGTCGCCCAGGCCTTCCTCGGCACCCGCATCGGCTGCGCCCGCTGCCACAATCACCCGCTCGAACGCTACACGCAGGACGACTTCTACCACTTCTCCGCGTTCTTCACGCGCGTGAAGCTCGAACGCAAAGACTCGCGCCAGGGGGCGACGACCCTCGCGCTGAGCCACCACGACGCGAACCAGAACAAGCAGCCGGTGGCCGTACGGCAGCCGCGGACGAACCAGATGCTCAAGCCGCAGACGCTCGACCGCGCCGGCGCCGAGATCGCCCCGAGCGACGATCCGCGCGTCAAACTCGCGGCGTGGATCACCGATCCGAAGAACGAGTCGTTCAGCGGGTCGATGGTCAACCGCGTCTGGCGCCACTTCCTCGGCGTCGGCCTCGTCGAACCGGTGGACGACATCCGCGCCACGAATCCGCCGACGAACCCGGCGCTCTGGGCCACGCTGAACAAGGAGTTCGT
>JAYVTJ010000871.1:0-2644 GCA_043774415.1 Fimbriiglobus sp.
GAAGCCGGCGATCTGCTCGCCCGTCGCGTCGAGCAGATCCTCGATGGCTACATGGCCGCGCTGACGTCGCAGATCCGGTCGCCGCTGCTCGCCCTCGGCGCGCTCGCGGTGGTGCTCCTCGTGAATCTCTGGGTCGGGCTGGCGGGGCTGTTCCTCATCGCCGCGACGTGGATGATCGCCGGGCAGGCCGCCGCGTACTTCCGCCGCGATGCCCGCCTCGCCAATCGCAAGACCGAATCGCGGTTGGCCGTGCTGCGGGAAAATCTGAGTCTGATGCAGCTCGTGAAGAGCTACCTCACGGAGCGCTTCAGCCAAGCCCGCGTGGAGCGTCAGCTCACGGAACTCTCGAAAGCGACCCGCCGCAAGCTCCGCGGCGAAACAATCTCCCGCCCCACGCTCTACACGGTCGCGGCCCTCGCCGGGTTGATCGTCGCGTTCGTCGCGGCCCGCGCCGTCCTCGGCGGCGATCTCACCTTGGCCGGGCTCGTCGTCCAAGCGTGCGCTCTCGCGGCCCTCGTCTTCGCGGTCAACCGCTCGGTGTCCGCGTGGGTGCGCATCCACCGCGCCCGCGAAGCCTCGGCCGAAGTCTTCGAATACTTGGATCGCCGGGGCGATTCGACCCAGCCCATCGACGCAGAGTTCCTCCAGCCGATGACCAAGAAGCTCGACCTCGTCGCGCTCAGCTACCGCGAACCGGGCACCGGCCGGATGGTGCTCGAAGGGCTGTCGTTCTCGATCCCCGTCGGAGGCCGCGCGGCGATCATCTGCCCCGATGTCGACGAAGCCCTCACCCTCGCGTACTTGCTCACGCGGTTCCTCGAACCGACGGCCGGGGAAATCCGCATCGACGGCAAGAACCTGCGCTGGGTGACGTACGAATCGCTGCGGACGCAACTCGTGATGGTGCTCGCCGACCACACGACTTTCAGCGACACGGTGTCGAACAACATCGGCTGCGGCGATCCGAGTTACACGCGGCCGCAGATCATCGAAGCGGCCAAAACCGCCCACGCCCACCAGTTCATCCAGCGGCTGCCCTACGGTTACGAGACGCCCCTCGGCGACAGCGGCGTCGATCTCAAACCGGGCGAGCGCTTCCGCATCGCCTTGGCCCGGGCGATTTTGCGCGACCCGTCCATCCTCGTGATCGAAGAGCCGGCCGAACCGTTCGACCTCGACAGCGCAACCCTCATCGACGACGCCGTGGCGCGGATCAAGCCGGGCCGGACGCTGATCTTCCTCGCGAAGCGCTCGACCACGATTAAGGCGGCCGACAGCGTCTTCGTCATCCAGCACGGTAAGTTGCACGCCGCGGGCAACGCCGAGGAACTCGTGAGCGGCAGCCAAGTTTACCGGGCGATCCCCGCGTCCCGAGCGTGATTCCGCTGCGTTCCACCGCGAACCCGAACGTGTTCTCCCATGTCCTTCCGGGGTGACGGAACGCCTCAAGTCGGCTGTCCGGGTGTCCCGATAAACCCCTTGCAATTGACGGGGTCGGCGCGGTCGCTAAGATGATTGATTCGGCCTGGTAGCCAAGTGGTAAGGCAACGGTTTGCAAAACCGTCACCCCCGGTTCAAATCCGGGCCAGGCCTCTAGGGTTTCAGCAGTTTTGGAAATCTCGGTTGCACGCCGGGTTGCACGAGCAGCCCGGCAACCCTCTCCACTTTTTAAACGCAGATCGGATGGCTCATGGCCCAAATCCCACTCCCAGAGCCGCTCGACCTCAAAGGCGCACAAGCATGGATTGAAGAGTTTAAGAGACAGCCAGCAACATATCCGTCCGATATCTCCAAGCTTGGGGTACCCTGGGGCTGGCTTTGGAAGAGATCCACAAGCTCAAGTCAGAGCTCAAAGCGGGCTCAAACGCCGGCATTTAGTTCAATGAAACGAAAAAGACCGCCCTTCCCTGGGGCGGTCTGTCGTCGCGGATGGTGCCGTTCGTAGCAGGCTCGCGACACGCTTCCGATTTTCGCAGAGTTGGTGCGGAACGCGATGTCGGTAGGTTCAATTGCAGAGCGATCACTTCGGTGCCTGCACGGGCGTCCGCTGTTCTGCGGACGGCAACAAATCCCGCGAGACGAAGATCAACGTGTCGGCTTTCAAGTCCCTTCGCTTCTCGGGATCGACCTTCTTCCCATCGGACGACGCGACAGCCGACGCACCCGCGGCGAGCTTCTTAATCGCCTCCTTGATGCTCACTTCTTGGCCGTCGATGCCGTAAACGGTCACGCCTTTCAGATCCCCGACCTCGATTTCCGCGTCATCCGGAACGATCGCGGAAGAGTTGAGATCCACGTTCGGACGCGGCAGTTCCGAAAATCGCACGACCCCGTCGCCCCCTCGAACGACTTTCACTGCGAAGGGAGCCGGGCCGACGGGAGCCAGATCTTTTGGGACGGGAGCGCCGGGCGCGAGCAGCGCGAGTACGAGCTGCAGAGTTGAGTTCACGGCGTGATCCCGCTGGGAATGACTTCGCGGTAGTTTACTCGCCATCGCTTCAGGCCGTCAAGTATGAGGCCAAATCCCCGCTGCCCTTCCACTCGCCTCCGCCGCGTCGAGAAGTGATTCGGGCTGCAGCGGCTCGGCTCGGCACTGCGCCTACTCGCTCAATCGCTTCCTCTCGGCCGTGTCTTCGGTGATACT
>JAYVTJ010000872.1:0-2505 GCA_043774415.1 Fimbriiglobus sp.
GAGCGCTCGGCCGTCGAGGTCGAGGCGCTGCTGGAGGAGCAGGAAATCGTCTGGCGGCGATGGAGCGAACTGATGGCCCACTGGCGGCACTCGCTAGAACATCCTCCGGAGTTGCCCCCGGAGAAAGCCCATGCCGAGCTTCGCCGTGATCCTCCCGGCCGCCGGGCAATCGAGCCGCTTCGGCGCGGGTGAAAAGAAGCCTTTCCTGATGCTCGACGGCAAAGCCATCTGGCTGCGCTCGGCCGAACTCTTTTGGAATCGGCCCGACGTGAAGTGCGTCTGCGTGGTCGTGTCGCCCGACGATCTCGAGTCGTTCGAGCTGCGCTTCGGTGCCATCTGCTCGGTCATGGATGTGAAGATCGTGACGGGCGGCGCCGAGCGTTTTGCCTCGGTGGCGAATGCACTCGCCTCCATTCCCGATGAGGTCGAGTTCGTCGCCGTTCACGACGCCGTCCGACCGCTCGTCACTCCACAGCAGATCGACGAAGTCTTCGCCGCGGCCGCGGAACACGGAGCCGCGATGCTCGCGGTGCCGGTCGCCGATACGCTGAAGCGCGTGGAACCCGACACGCTGCGGATCGCGGAAACGGTGCCGCGCGCGGGCCTATGGGCCGCCCAGACGCCGCAGGTTGTGCGCCGCGCTTGGCTCGTCGAAGCCGATGCGAAGCGCGACCGAATCGGGACGCCCATTACCGACGATGCCCAACTGGTCGAAGCGCTCGGCCACTCGGTGTTCGTCGTGCCGGGATCGCCGATGAACTTCAAGATCACGACCCGCGACGATTTCGAACTCGCCGAAGCGATTCTCAGAGCCCGCCAGCCGAAAGCGAGTGCCCCTTCCCTCACCCCGTTCGACGAGGATGCGAAGTGGTGAAGCCCCCGCAATCGCTCCTGCCGATGCTGCTGGCGACCGGTGTTGTCGCCGTCCTCGGCGTCGTGAAGTTCACCTCGGAAGACTTGCGCCGGCCGCTCGGCGAGGACGAACTCATCACCCTGCGCGTCTACACGGGGGCTGGGACAAACGGCGACGGCACTCCGCGCGATCTCGCGCGCCGCGAGCAGTTGGAGCAATTGAAACCGCTGTCGCCGTCGGAACTCGCCATCGGGATGTACGCCAGCTTCGGCAGATGGGCAGAGCCGAACAACCACGTCGTCCACAGTGCGCTCGTGAACCTGTTCATCGGCCGCATGCATCCCATCGAAGCGGCGGTGCGCTTGCCGGCGCTGATCGCCGCATGCGGATTTGCACTCGCGCTCGCGTGGTTATGCATCGTATGCGGACGCCCGTGGGGAGTGCCGGTCGCCGCGGCACTCGCGATGGTCTGCCCCTACGTTTCCTGGTACGCGGCCGAATCGCGCGGCTACGCCCTCATGATGCTGCTCCTCGTGCTCTTCATCCTCGCGGCGCGGTGGGTACTCTTGCGTCCGGCGTCTCTGCTCGCTTGCACCGCGCTCGCGGCGGTTTCCGTGTTGACGGTCGTGAACCTCGTCAACCTCTCGGCCGATTGGATCGCCCCCGCGTTCGCGTTGCTCTTCATCGCTCCGCGCCGGATTCATCCCGACAGCGCCGACGTCGCCGCCGTGCGGAAGTCGCTGATCGCCGTCGGCCTCGCCGTCGCGGGAATCCTCGGAGTCTTCTTCGTCGACCGGCTGCCCTATCTGATCTCGGCGATGGGTCAGTACGGTGTTCCGTACTCCGGTGTCGCGGGCTACGGCGAGCAGTGGGTGGACGTGCTGAACTACCTCTTCCCGAGCATCTTCCGGAAGGTGATCGGCATCGCCGGCGCACTCGGAGCGATCTTCGGATTGCGCTACCGCGAGACGCGTGGCGTGGTCATCCTCGGCTTCGCGGCGCTCTCGGCCTCGGCGCTCCACTTCGCGGTGGCCGGGAAGTTCCCCTACCTTCGCAACAGCGGTTACCTGCTCATCCCCCTGCTCTTCGGAATTGCTGTCCTCGCCGATCGCGGCGTGCAACTGCTGCTCCGCAATCCGCTGCGCTGGCTGCTCGCGATCGCTCTCACGGCGGGTGCCGTCGCACTCGCCTGGATCGATCCGCCGGCGAACCCCGATCCGAACTATTCGAACTTCGCCCGCACGCTTTCCGAAACGCCCGTCGGTAGAACCCCCGGCCGCGTGATCCTCGAACGGCGCGTGCCGAAGTCGCTCGATCTATACTTCCCCGCCGGCTGGGAGACGATCGAAACGGAGTTCCCGAATTCGGGCTTCGTCGATCTCATCCACATCGAGAAGAGCGGCGACGAGTACAGCCTCCGCAAGGATCGCTACAGCATCGGCGACTCCGGTTTTGCCAGCTTCATAGTTTGGCATCCCCCTTTCGCGGTGACGGCGGTGAATCCCGAACCGCTGCTCGCCGAGTTGAAGCGCGAAGGGGCGACGACGGTGCAGCCGTTCCACGCCCGCTATCAGGCGAAGCTCTCGGTCTTCAGCCGCGTCACGGTCATCTTGGCGGACGGGGCCGATGAAGCTGCGATCCGCAAAGTGGCG
>JAYVTJ010000873.1:0-4034 GCA_043774415.1 Fimbriiglobus sp.
GCCGCTCGTCACGAAGTGAAACCCCATGCGCATCGGCCTCTTCGGCGGCACCTTCGACCCGATCCACCTCGGGCACCTGATCCTCGCGGAACGGTGCCGCGAGGAAGCGGGGCTGGACGAAGTCCGGTTCCTGCCGAGCTACGTCCCGCCGCACAAGGCCGACCGCGCCATCACCCGGTTCGAGCAGCGCTGCGAGATGGTCGCGCTCGCCACGGCCGGCCAGCCGGCGTTCCGCGTCGAGCGCATCGAGAAGGAACTCCCGCCGCCGAGTTTCACTTCGGAAACGCTCGCGGAACTGATCGCGCGCCATCCGGGCGACGAATTCGCGTTGCTCATCGGCGGCGATAGTCTGCGCGATCTTCCGTCCTGGCACTTGCCGCAGAAGGTCGTCGCGCTCGCGGAGATCATCGCGGTCGGTCGCCCCGGAATCGAAACCATCACCCGCGACGAACTCGCCCGACAACTCGACATGCCCGCGGAACAGGTGCGGCTGAAGATCGTCGAATGCCCCCTCGTCGGCGTCGCCAGCCGAGAGATCCGCGCCCGCGTCGCGGAGGGCAAGAGCATCCGCTACCTCGTGCCCCGCAGCGTCGAGGAGTCCATCCGCGAGCGGAGGCTTTACGGCGGCGGGGGCGCGTAGGGGATCGGACATTCCCGCCGCGGGTACTACAATGCACTCCAACGTTCCCGGTGCCACTTCCGCCCGGCCCGTTGGCCCGCCAGGGATGCCGCTTTGATGTCGAGCGAACGCCAGTCTCCGCGCCCGCGCTGCCGACCGCTGATGGGGTTCCGGATCGTCGGGTCCGGGAAGTACATCCCGGATGCTGTCGTCACGAACGAACACCTCCACGCCCGCTTCGGCTTCGACTCCGATTGGATCGTGAAGCGCACGGGAATCCGCGAACGGCGCCACGCCCTCCCGTTTCAGGCCACCTCCGACCTCTGTGTCGAAGCCGCGAACGACTGCTTCGCCAAGAGCGGCTACACGGCGAAAGACATCGACCTGCTCGTACTCGGCACCTTCACCCCGGATATGTCGTTCCCCTCCACGGCGTGCCTCGTCCAGGATCGCCTCGGCATCGTCGGTCCGGCCATCGAAGTTGAAGCGGCCTGCGCGGGGTTCATGTACGCGCTCATCACCGCGGCGGCTTATGTGAAGGCGGGTCTGAGCGATCGGGCGCTCGTCATCGGCGGGGATACGAACAGCCGGATTCTGAACCCGGACGACATCAAGACCTACCCGCTATTCGGCGATGGTGCGGGAGCCGTCATCATCGAGCCGGGCCGCGCCGATCAGGGCATCGTGATGTACAGCCTCGGTTCGGATGGCGCCGGCGGGCCGATGCTCAAGCGCGACACCTGCGGGAGCCGCTTGCCCGTGACGCCCGAACTCGTCGCCGAGAAGCGGCACTACATGACGATGGACGGGTACGCCGTCTTCAAATGGGCCGTGAACATCCTCACCGACACGATCCAAGATGTGATGACGGCTTCGGGTCACAGCGTTCACGATGTCGAACTCTACATCGCCCATCAGGCGAACATCCGGATCATCAACGCGGCCATCGATGCGCTGCACATCCCCCGGGCCAAAGTCTTCAACAATCTCGAGAAGTACGGCAACACCTCGGCCGGGTCGATCCCGATTGCACTGGACGAAGCCCTCGCCGAAAGCCGATTGAAAGAAGGGCAACTCGCCCTGTTCAGCGGCTTCGGGGCCGGACTGGCCTGGGGCACGGCGCTGATGCGCTGGTGATTCCGCCCCTCTTTTCCACCCCGCAAGGATGCGGTCCATGAATCCCGAACCCGCCGAACCGACCGACGACCGCCCCGCGCTCGATCGCTGGGCCATCCCGCTGTTCGAAACCGTGCCGCCCGAGTCGGCGCCGATCACCGAAGACGATTACCCCCTCCGCCTCGATGCGATGCCGCTCGAAGGGTTCCATCCGAAGCTGCGCTTCTTCCGCGATGCGGGGTGATGGCCTTCTCGGGCGGGAAAGCGGCAGTTATCTGGAGCGTCGCGACCACCGCCACTGTGCGATCCGGATTTCCACCGGCGGCTCGGATTCGCGATTCGGAGACTTGCGGACGTCAGCGACCATACTGCACAATATCACGGGATCGAAGCGGCCGCTCTTCGGCGTCGGTATCGTCCCGGAGGTCGGTGATGTCGGAACAGCAATCCGTCTGCCCGAAGTGCGGCTCTCTCCAATTCGCGAGTCCGGATGGAACTGCGGCGTGCCCGAACTGCGAGCGGGCGACGCTGCCGGTCGAGGCCCCGGACGAGTGCGCCGTACCGATCGTGCTGCGCGCTCGGCGGGTCGATTCCGACGGTGACCCGCATCAGCGTGATCGAGAACCCGCGCCGCGCGCCCGGCGGGTGACGGACTCCGAGCCGCGCGCCCGACGGATGCCCGGAGGCGGACCGTCCGAGCGGCGCGTCTCCAAACGGCTGACGGCCCCGATCGTGGTGGGAATCGTTGTCATGCTGGTCATCCTTTCGATTGCGGGCGTCGCGCTGGTCAAAGCGCTCGGCTCCGCCGGCAGGAGCCCTACGGTCTCTCGACTCCCACAGACTCCGGAGAGTGCGGCCGCACTCTTGAAAAGCACCGATGCCGGCATGCGGATCGAAGGCGCCGACCAACTCCGCCTGATCGGCGCGTCCGCGCACACCGCGATCGCGCAGTTGATCCTCGCGCTGGACGATCCGAATCCGCAGGTCGCGGGCGCGGCCGCCGACGCCGTCATCGCGATCGGCCGGAAGAAGCTGTGCGCGCTGGTCGAGTTCAAAACCGAATGGGCCGAGGTGTGCCGGACGATGAAGCCGGTGGTCGGACGGCTGAAAGCGGAAGGCCTGCCGATCCTGATTTGCGATACCGACCGGCATCCCGAGTTGGCGGCGATGTTCAATATCGAACAGCTCCCCACGCTGCTCACCATCCGGGACGATCAGCAAATCGAGCGCACGGTCGGAGCGATTTCCGAAGCGGACATGCGGCTCGAATTGCAGAAGGTCCGACCGACGGACCCGGTGGCACCCGTGGGCACTGCGGCGCAAGCGCGGACCTACGCCCTGCTCCTCGCGCTGATCGGGGACGATGCCTGGTTCGCCTTCCTCGCCGCCGAAGATTTGAAAGCCGATGCGGGAGCCGCGAATCGGTTCGAGGAGATCCTCTCCGGGAAATACCCTGCGCGGCTCCGGGCGGCGGCGATCAAGGCGCTCTCGATTTCGATCGAAGGGCGTACGCCATCGCCGGCTGCGGTGGCGGACCTGAAGCGACTCTGCGCGAGCGAAACGGAGTCGCTCGAAGTCCGCGGTTCCGCGTGTTTAGCGCTGCGAGAGTGGAAGATCGACGAGCCGAGTTCGGGCGCGGTTCTCGCGCTGGCTCTGGAGAAAAGCCCGCGGCCCGACCTCGTCGAAGCCGCCGCGGATGCGATGGGCGAACGGCGCGTTTTCTCGACGATCCCCCGGCTGATCGAACTGCTGAAGGACCCCGCGCCGGGTGTGCGCCGCGCCGCGGCGGGCGCGCTCGGGGCGATGGCGCAGCGTTCCGGCGATGCCCTCCCCGCGCTGATCGCCGCCTACGGGGCGGAAGACCCCGGACCGAATCGCGAAGTCTACCGACATGCGCTTGATCGGATCGCCGAAGCGTCGCCCGACGCCCCGGCCGCTCTCGTGAAGGAGTTGAAGAACCCGAACGAGGATGTCCGGTCGCTCGCGCTGAAGCTCTTGGATCCGCTCGAATTGCCGCCCGCCGCAACGGAGACCCTCCGCGAACTCCTCGACGACATCGGCGCCGAAGTGCGCATGCGGGCGGCGATCTCCCTCCGGAAACTCGAGCGCGACGACCCGAAGATTCTGCGCATCCTCGCCGATGCGCTCGCGGACGACGACGCGCAGTACGAGGCCGGGGAAGCCCTGCGCAACTCCGGCGAAAAGGGGCGCAAACTCCTGCTGCAGCGCCTGCTCGATCCGGAGGTCACCGCGCAGCAGAAGCTCCGGATCTCGCGCTCGCTCGGCGGGCCGCGCGGCA